>JALHPY010000013.1:51486-64394 GCA_022842305.1 Rubrivivax sp. | reverse complement strand
CGGCGGGGCGGGGGGCGCGGCGCGCGGGGCCGATGCGGCCTCGGCCGCGCCCAGGCCGCGCAGATAGCCCAGCGCCAGGCCGTGGCCGCTGTCTTCGGCATCGATGATGGCGATGCGGTCTTCCAGCGCGCGGATGCGCGCGTCCAGCGGGTGTGCGCTGCACTCGGCCACCTCGGCGCGCGGGCGGTTCACGGCGCTGACGGGCCCCAGGCGGATGCCGGCGTCGGCGTCCATGCGCAGGCTGCCCAGGTCGAAGTCGGGGCTCAGGCAGTCCAGCACCAGCTCGCGCGCACCAGCGGCCACGCGGGCGCTGCGCTCGACCGCGGCCAGGCCGGGGTAGACGGTGACGCGCTCGATGCGCGAGGCGCGGGCGTCGGCGGCCTGCGCGGGTGCGGCGATCAGGGCGGTGATCAGGGCGGCGGCCAGGGCCGGGATGGATGCGTGCATGGGGGTCACCTCAGGGTGGCGCGGCTGGGCCGCGAGTATCCGCCCATCGGCGCCCATCGGCGCCGGCCTGCGCCTTGCCCGCACGTCAGCGGGTGCAAGCCGCCGCCGCTAAACTGCCCGTCCTTCATCCCGCACAGCGCCAGGCGCCCCGCCCGCGGCGCGCCGCCGCCATGAGCAACACACCCCCTCCGGCGGTCTACGACGCCACCGCCAAGCAGAAGTCGCAGGCCAAGACCTCGCGCATCCCCATCAAGGTGGTGCCGGCCGAGGTGCTGAAGAAGCCCGAGTGGATACGCGTGAAGGCCGGCTCGCCCAGCACGCGCTTCTACGAGATCAAGCAGATCCTGCGCGAGCACCAGCTGCACACGGTGTGCGAGGAAGCCAGCTGCCCCAACATCGGCGAATGCTTCGGCAAGGGCACGGCCACCTTCATGATCATGGGCGACAAGTGCACGCGTCGCTGCCCCTTCTGCGACGTGGGCCACGGCCGGCCCGACCCGCTGGACGAGACCGAGCCCGAGAACATGGCGCGCACCATCGCCGCGCTCAAGCTCAAGTACGTGGTCATCACCAGCGTCGACCGCGACGACCTGCGCGACGGCGGCGCGGCGCACTTCGTGGCCTGCATCGCCAGGACGCGCGCGCTGTCACCCGAAACCAAGATCGAGATCCTGGTGCCCGATTTCCGCGGCCGCATGGACCGCGCGCTGGACATCCTGAAGGCGGCGCCGCCCGACGTGATGAACCACAACCTCGAGACCATCCCGCGCCTGTACAAGGAAGCGCGGCCGGGGTCCGATTACGCCTTCAGCCTGAACCTGCTCAAGCGCTTCAAGGAAGTGGTGCCGGGCGTGCCCACCAAGAGCGGCCTGATGGTGGGCCTGGGCGAGACCGACGACGAGATCCTGGCCACCATGCGCGACATGCGCGCGCACGACATCGAGATGCTGACCATAGGTCAGTACCTGGCGCCCAGCGGCCACCATCTGCCGGTGCGCCGCTACGTGCACCCCGACACCTTCAGGATGTTCGAGCGCGAGGCCGCGGCCATGGGCTTCAGCAACGCCGCGGTGGGCGCGATGGTGCGCAGCAGCTACCACGCGGATCAGCAGGCACACGCGGCCGGCGTGCCTATGGTAAATCAGCAGATAACGTGAAAATCCAGAAGTAGACGAGAAAAATCAGAAGAGAAATTGGGGCTCTACAAGGTAATTGCTATCGGCAGCTTGGCCCGCACTAACTTCCGAGTCTCCGTCTTCCCGGTCGGAGCAGGCATCTGGCTGGCCGATTGGTTCGGTTCAGTCAGCATTCCAGGCCGATCAACCAGAAGTGACCGCGGTTGGAAGTGCGGTAGAAGAGCCAAAGGCAAGACAGAAGCTCCAGCTTCAGAATCGCGTGGCCCCGGGTAAGTCTGAGAGCGGCCAAGGACATCCTCCCCTGCTGAGGATCGGCGCGTTCCCGCCTGGCGAAGCGATCTGGCGCGTGGATTGGTTCGGTGATCTGAGCTACCCAGCGCGATCCCAGCGCAGCAATCAGCCATCGGTCACGATCTGGCTATCCAAGGTCGTGGGCACGCGCTGGTCGGAGAGCCAGGCCGTACCGCTCGATCCTGGCTTCACCCGTCACAAAGAGCGGATCCATCGAAGAGTGGCCCTGGGCACACTCGTCATCTTGCGGCTCGGCGACCTCTGGCGAAACCAGCAACTGGTCGCACGACCGCAGTACGAGGTAGAGCAGTTCGACGACATCGACGTCGTCGGCGATCACCACGTCGAGATCATCAAGGCGGGCTTGAGCATGGAAGACGGCTCGTTCGTGCTTCCGGCGTCGGAGCACCCCTGGCACATGGGCGCCACGCACTCGTACTGCGCTCAGGTCCGGATGTCCGACGGTCGATTCATGGTCATACCGGCCTTGGAACTCGCCCGCTTCTACTTCGGCACTTCGAGCGCACTTCTGGTCAAGCTCTTCTCGCCGGAGTTCACCAAGGACTCGATCTGCACCGGTGAGAGCATGGTGACCTCGGAGAGGGGTCCAATCGCCGAGTTGAGCCTCGCGCCCGGGATTCCCGCGGCCAGCGCCCATGACGTCGCGCGCTTGGTCTTTGGCACAAAGTCTCTGGCCCGCGCCTCGTTGCTCTCGCGCTCCTGTCTTAGGGCATCGATCGCTCGCGAGACCATCTTTCCGCAATGCGCCTTCCCCTTCCTCGGGAAGACCGACCTCAAAGTGAAGGGCAAGTGGCTATCCCGCGAGGGCGTGGCGCGGAGGACCTTCGTCGTCTACGAAATCCTATCTTGCTCGCACCCGTTCCCTTATCGGGAACTGAGATTCAGAGTGAACCCGGGCGGAGCCGGCGCGGACCGGTGGCAGGGTGCAACTTCGTTGCCGGTCGCTGCCACGGTCGCCGACAAGACGCGGCCGAGCGGCAGACTGAACCACGGGAAAGGGTTGCAGGAGCTAGATCCAGGGCGATCACTGACCGCGAAGGTCGTGCGTGTGCCGCTGACAGAACGGTTCCCAGACCTACGGTTCAAGCGGGCGATGGTTCAAGAGGCTGACTCGGCGTCGACGGCTCCCGAACCCAGGCAAGGGCGTACCGATGACGAGGGATTCTCGATTGGAGATCCATCCGGGGCAGGCACGCTGCGCGCCGTGGAACTCGCCGAAGCCGAACCTCGGCAGCGACCGCCTCCAGTGCCCGAGTTCCTCCGTCCCGTCATCGCTGCCTTGCGCAAGTTCGACGGTATTGCATCCATCCTGACCGCGAGCGCAGAGGACAACTTCACCATCGGTGTCGACCAGATTCCCGGTCTGGAGATCACCAAGCATCACCCGAGCTACTACCTCGATTCGCGCCCGCGACGCTTCTGTGTAGCCGATCTGCGTAAGGGGCACCTACGGCATCTGATGGCCGTGTGCGAAGGGCGACCGTCGACGATACTTGTGACTCCGTGGATCGACGAAGTGGGCGACTACCGCAGGGCAATCCCAATGGCGATGATGGGCCTGATGAACATCTGGCAAATGCTCTCGGGTGAGGTTGCGCCCCGGGATAGCGGAAATGCCCCACCCTCTGCGAAGCGGATCGCAAAGCATCTGCAGGTTCACTTCATGAATTGCGCCACGAGCCGCGAGCAGGGTGGCCCAACTACCTTGATCCAGTAGGAGTTGGAAGCCTTCATTTGATATTGGCTATCCTTGCTCGGTTGCCATGACAGGTCGAAGCGTTTAGCGCGCCTTTTGACTCCATGAGGGTGGTCGTCGGCGAGTTGTTCGCAGGCGAGGTTGCTGGCGCCGTGCTGCGCTGATGGGGCCTCAGGGTGGCGAGTAGCGCCGGCGTGCGTGCTGCGGACCAAAGGCGCCAGCGACTCCATCCAAGCCCGCCACCATTGCCGATTCAGTCCCGCCACAGATTCCGACCCCGGTCCGCCACCAGGTGTCCCGTTGTAGGACGCTTCCAGGTGAACGTCAGGTTGATGCGGGGAGGCGGCCGTTCAAACGCGTAGATCGAAGACCCGGATCCGACCCAAAGCCGTCGGCGGCACTTTTCCAGCCGAGCGACCGGAGCACTCAGTAAACGGTCGTTCGCCGAGCATGTCGAGAATTCAGAGCCCTGCGACAGCAGTCTTTCGTGGGGTGCGACCTTGGACCGGGTCACGATCTCAGGTGAACGACGGCAACCAAAAGTCGCGAACTGGCGCTGACGACCGAGGCTGTGTGAAAACTCGGCCGACGGGCAGATTCCAGGGTCATCGAACCCCTCCCGCGATGCCGATCGTCGATCCTGGGCCGATCGGGAAGGTCGACTCTGCGCGCGATCACGCAAAGACCGAGTTTTCACACAGCCTCGACTGAAAGGAGCCGCCGGCGGTTCTCCCGGCGAGCGATCGCCATACCTTGGACCTCGACCATCGCCGAGGCCGTTCAGCAGATCAGCGTTGGCGACAGCAGTCATTCACGCGTGCCGACCGACTACCGCGAAGAGATCGCGGGCGAGCGGCTGTATCAGAAGATCACGAACTGGCCCGGCCGGTCGCTGTCTTTCACTGGCGACAAGCGGCTTCCGGGTAAGTTGAAGCTCATCGCGGTCATGTCGGTGCGGCCGGTGATCCTTGACCGGTATCAACTGCGGGCGACAGGCCCCGCCAAAGAATTGGCTTGACGCTCGCTGGCGTTGCTTAGCTTGGGGTGTATTTGTGCAACGGGAGAGTCCATGAGCGATTCGCCTATCGGTGAAGCAGAGGTGCGGCAAGCAAACGATGATCCGCTGCTGAATCGTATGGAGGCTCGGCTTCGTTCGCTAGAGCAGATCCAGGGCCTGCAGGAGCGCCTGATCACGCTGGAGCAGACCAGTGGCGTGGGGGACTCCACGCACACGCGCATCGCACTGGGCGCCGGGTTCGTCACCTTCGGCGCTACTGTGGGCTTGCTTGCCGGCCTGACGCAGTCGGAAATCGTTCAGCCCTTGATTGCTGGCCTGATCGCGCTAAGCGGTGGGTCGTTGCTGGCATTTGTACACAAGCTCAGCCCATCGCAGCAGCAGCAGTCGGGGCTGATGCTGGCGGCCCTGTCGGTAGGCTTGGTACTGGGCGTGCTGTCGGGCATCGTCGTGCGCGAACATCAGTTGCTTGGCACCGCACGTCGCGGTGAGGCGGTACCGAACCAAAGCGCATCGGCCGACTCGGCGGCCGCCTTCGGCTACCTGCGCAGTGAACAAGCCCGCGAGTGCAACACCATCGACGCGGCGCGCACCGGCAATTCCCTAACCGCCGAGCAGGCCTACGAGGCAATGTATTCCGCATGTTTGCGCAGAAGCCGATGAATGCCGCAGGGGTTAGGTTGACGTTACTGGTGGCCTTGGCGGTGGTCGTTGGTGCCGGTAGCGATGTGACCAGCGCCGCGGAGGGCCCGCAGGCCGTGGTGGGAGTCGTCGCCTACGTTCGGGACACGGCCGGTGATGGGGCGGGACGTGCCGGTGCGATGTCGCGCGTTGCCGGGCGGCTGGGCACAGGCTATGTTTCGGCCACTGACGGCAGCATCGTGACCTGCTACCACACGGTGGTCGATGCCGACCGGGTAGAGGTGCTGGTGGGCAATGTGAGCCACGAGGCCCAGGTGTACAGACTTGCGCCCGGCCACGACCTAGCCGCATTGCGCACCAAGACAGCCTTGAACTTGCCCAGGTTGCCCACGTTTAACCGGGACGTGGCGGTGGCTTTCGGCCACGATCTGCAGATCATCGGGCACAGCCTTGGGCTGCAGCACTTGATCACCAGCGCGCGCCTTGCCAAGCCGGACTGGGTGCCGTCCGAACAGTTGCGCGTGCATGGCGAGCGGCTCTTTGCTAGCGGTTCCAGACTGCTGATGCTGGAGGCTGGCGCCATCCACGACGGCATGAGCGGCTCGCCGGTGATGATCGACGGTGCGGTCCTGGCCGTACTGTGCGGCAGCCTCAGCGAAGGCGGCGACCTGGCTTGGGGAATGGACCCTCGTGCTCTGGCTGGCCCAGACAGCGTGCAGGTGACCGAAGGGTTTAAGCAATGGCCGACGTTTACGATGGTGCGGTCCAGTGCATGGCGCAGCCTAGTCCGAAGTGCGGGTCAGGACGATCCCCGAGGGTTGGCCTTAGTGAGCTACCTTCGCAACTGGGACGACCAGCGCAAGATGTATCTTGAGCACTTGGACCTGCTGGTGCAGTTGAAGGAGGCTGCGCGTCGGGCGATTTCACTGTTGGAGCAGCCTGGAGTGCCGCCCTGGCTGGCTAACGAACAGGTCGATGCGGCATTGCTGGCGCTAAAGCGTGAGCGCCATTCGAATGATGCGCAGCTGCAGGCATTCACGGATACCTCGCACGAAGCAATCGCCATCTCCGAGCGGATCTATGAGTTGGCCAGAAGGATGCCAAGAACACAGGAGAACCTAGCGCTGGCCGACGAGTTCGTAGCAACAGTGCTGCCGCTGGCCGCAGGCGGACGGAATGAGTCCGTGGAGGCAACCATTGCCGACATGGAGGCAAGAGAGCGAGAGGAGAAGCGTTTCTTGTCCCTGGCAACGGAACTTAGTGCAAATCCCGACCGCAGGCTACTCTTGCTTCGCGAGTTGCTGGCTCTGGCCGATTCCGGGTGGCAGCGAGCGTTGCGCCGAGGCGAAGATGACCTGCGGACGAGAAACATGACTGCTGCGTCGGGCAAGATGCTGTTCTTGGACGTGGAGTCCCGGCCTTGGACCTTTCATGGCGGCGACTTCGAGCTGACGTTTCCCGCTGGCTGGGCGCTGGTGCGGGCCAGGGACATGCCTCGGCCGGAGTTGGCTGCCGCCGTGCGTAAGGTAGAGCAGGAGGTCTACCTGAGGGTGGGTGTGAAGTTGCTGGTGCTGGCGAGTACCAAGGCCTTGCCGCAGATGATCCTCACCTTCGGTGAAGCTAGGCAGTGCGGCCCTCAGCCGGGTCTCAAGGCGGTGGTCCTCAAGGGTGCAGCCGGTGCATGGTACGGCCAGGCAGCACCGACGCGTGACGTGCATCGACAGGTGTTGTCAGCCTGCAGCCGCTCCGGCAAGGCCTACGTCCTGGAGTGCGGTTATCCGGCCAACAGTGCCGATGCTGGCGAAGCGGCTTGCTCGCAGGTGGCGCTGACACTGCGATGGCCTTGAGGCCAGGATCGAACAGTAGCGCTTGCGTCGCCGTGGCGCGTTGTCTTGCCGAACCCGATTGGCACGACGATGCCTCTTGAATTCAGGCAGCTGCTGGCCGCGTTCGCGCCATCCTTGCGCCGTCCTGCCCGCACAGCTGCTGCAAACTCTTGCGCGAGTGGCTGCTCGCATCGCACAACTCGCCATTGTGGATTTCGGCGAAGGGACGTCAGGTTTTGGTTCGACTGTTCGAACTACGGACGTACGGCCGGCAGAGGATGGCGGCCAGCGCCCGAGTAACCTGGGCGACGGCTTTGGAGAGAGACCTTCTTTGAGCTGCCGTCGACCTAAGGCGGCTGTACTCTGATACCGGTCACGGGCGGAGCGATGTTCTCGCCGCTTGGGCGACCGCAAATGGCCGGCCAGGAACGTCCAGCCGATGACCACCAGCGTCCGCGATGTGCTGCGAAGCGTACTTGCCTTCGCCTGGCGAGGGGGACTCCAGCACTGAAGTCGGCGCGTGCAGCGGGACGGCGATGGTGTCCAACGTGCTGGAGTCCTTCCTCAGCCTCGACGGACCGCCCGTACACCCAGGACCAGGGATGGACCAGAACGTGATCAGACGCAAAAACGCCTTAGAAGCTTTCGCTTCTAAGGCGTTGATTTACAACGAGTTTTTGGCTCCCCGACCTGGGCTCGAACCAGGGACCTACGGATTAACAGTACGTTTGCAAGTCGCGCTCACAGGAAAGAAATCCTTTGCGTGACAAGTACTTAGGCGCATACGCTCGTCCCGAAAGCGCACACGATCTTGACCAGATCGTGACCAGACACCGCTTGACGGACCGGACCGGTCCTGGCTCTGGCACACCGCTGGGCAGGTGCTTCAGTACAATCTGACCTGTGTAGTCAGATCTAGGAGCTTCGCGATGCAGACATGGCAGATGCAAGAGGCCAAGGCGCGCCTGTCGGAAGTGCTCAAGCGCGCCGAGCTGGACGGCCCGCAGGACATCACGGTACACGGCAAGTCGGTCGCGGTGGTGCTGTCACGCGCGGCGTTCGAGCGCCTGTCGGGGCAGCAGGCGTCGCTGCTGGCGTTCATGCAGGCGTCGCCGATGGCAGGCCTGGACGACGAACTGGCGATCGAGCGCGACACCAGCCTGACCCGCGACGTGGCGCTGTGAGCTACTTGGTCGACACCAACGTGCTGTCGGAGTTGCGGCGCAAGGCGCCCGACCCGGCGGTGGCGCGGTGGTTCGCCGACCGGCCCGCCGGCACCCTGTACCTGAGCGTGCTGACGCTGGGCGAACTGCGCAAGGGCATCGAGCGCCTGGCAGAGCCTGCACGGCGGCTCGCGCTGCTGGACTGGCTGGAGACCGAGTTACCGGCGTTCTTTGCCGGGCGCGTGCTCGCTGTGGATGCTGCCGTTGCAGACCGATGGGGGCACCTTCAGGCGCGAGCGGGCCGTCCACTACCGGCTATCGACAGCTTGTTGGCCGCCACCGCGATGCAGCACGGCTTGGCCCTCGTCACGCGCAATGTGCGCGACGTGGCTGACCTGGGCATACAGGTGCTCAACCCCTGGGATTGAGTACACCCACAAGTCGGTCGGGCGGACCGCTCGATGGCGATCCTTCCCTTGAACCGGCCGGTGCTGCCGCCGCTGGTGCGGCGAGCAGTCCGAGGAGTTGATCTCGCCGAAACACACCTGTCTTGCGATAGATGCGCTGCATGTAGGTTTTCACCGACGATTCGGAGATACCCGGCGCCGATCCGACTTCCCGATAGGTGAGGTGATGGATAACCGCAAGCAGGACCTCTCGTTCCTGTGCCGAGAGCGTCCTTTCCAGTGCAGGCGGCAGGGAGACAGCCGCCGTGGTGGGAGGGTCGACGGTCCGGTCTCCCTTTCGGCCACGACCGTCAGCCGCATGCGATGGAAGAAGAGCCTGGCGTTTGATCGGCAGATCGTGCGTGCGGTCGATCATCGCTTTGCGCTCAGCAAGCAGGCCTTGCTGAGCGCGCGTTCCAAGAAGACGTTCTCCAACGCGAACTGGCCGATCTTGGCGTGCAGCGCCTTCAGGTCCACGGTCGGCGCCTCGGCCGCAGCTGCGCCCCCCAAAAAAGACACGTCAGCCGCATGTTCCAGCAGCTGCCGCCTCGACTCCGTCACCTGGTTGGAGTGCAGATCGTGCTTCTGCGCGGTCTCCGCGACGGTCTTGCCGTCCCGCAGTACGGTGCTTCAGACTATTCCCCCCGCTCGGAAATCACCACCAGCACTTGCGTGGTGCCGGTCCTGATCAAGACCTGCAATGGCAACCCCCCATCCGGCACCGTGCTGGCTTCAAAGCGTTGGGTGATCGGATTGAACTGTATCCAGCCCGGCAACAGACTGCCATCGGCCAGCGTTGCCTGAAGCGCCCCGGTTCCCAAGGACTCCCGGACCTGGGCCGGCAACTCAAAGCTGAAACCCGTGCCGGCAGTTGCCATCGCCTTCGGCACGGACACCGTCACCACGGCGTTCTGAACACCACGGCCAGGGTTGCCCGACGGCGCTGCATCAAGCGAAATCGAAATCCCGCCCGCACCAAGCTGGCCAGAAGCATCGCCTCCGTCTCCGCTGCCTTCTCCGCTACCCGAGAGAGGAATCAACAACGCCGTGTTGACGTTGAGCAGTGGATTGGGACTGCCTGTGCTGCCCTTGCCACCTGCGCCTGCAAAGTCGTCGCTTCCCATGCCAGTGCTGCTGCCGGCCCCATCTTCCGAAGGCAATGGCAAGGCTTCAACTACTGGCGGGTTTATGAGGGGGCTGATGGTCAGACTCCCTGCGATGAGTCTGAGGTTGTAGTTCCCATCGGTGCCGCTGGCGGTGTGGGTGTAGCTGCCGGCATTGGTGCCGCTGCCGCCGCTGGTAGTGACGTCACTCAGTACGGCAACGGCTTCGCCATTGACCAGGCCGCTGGCGGTGAAGCCGGTGACAAACTGGGCCAGGCCGTTGTAGGACACCGTGTTGCTGTTGGCGGTGACCGTGGCGTTGGCCTTGTCGATCTCCAGGATACCGGCGGTGAAGCTGAGGTTGTAGTTCTCATCGGTGCCGCTTGCAGTGTGGGTGTAGCTGCCGGCATTGGTGCCCGTTCCACCGCTGGTGCTCACCCCGTCGAGCACGGCAATGGTTTCGCCATTGACCAGGCCGCTGGCGGTGAAGCCGGTGACGCTTTGCGCCACACCGCTGTAGGTCACGGTGCTGCTGTTGGCGGTGATCGCGGCGTTGGCCTTGTCGATGGTCAGGCTGCCAGCGTTGAAGCTCAGGTTGTAGTTGCCGGCGGTGCCGCTGGCGGTGTGGGTGTAGCTGCCGGCATTGGTGCCTGCGCCACCGCTGGTGCTCACCCCGTCGAGCACGGCAATGGTTTCGCCATTGACCAGGCCGCTGGCGGTGAAGCCGGTGACGGACTGGAGCAGGCCGCTGTAGGTCACGGTGCTGCTGTTGGCGGTGACGGTGGCGCTGGCCTTGTCGATCTCCAGGCTACCGGCGGTGAAGCTGAGGTTGTAGTTCCCATCGGTGCCGCTGGCAGTGTGGGTGTAGCTGCCGGCGTTGGTGCCGCTGCCACCGCTGGTGCTCACCCCATCGAGCACGGCAATGGTTTCACCATTGACCAGGCCGCTGGCGGCGAAGCCGGCTACGCTTTGCGCCGCACCGCTGTAGGTCACGGTGCTGCTGTTGGCTGTCACCGTGGCGTTGGCCTTCCCGATCTCCAGGCTGCCGGCGGTGAAGCTGAGGTTGTAGTTGCCATCGGTGCCACTGGCGGTGTGGGTGTAGCTGCCGGCGTTGATGCCGCTGCCGCCGCTGGTGCTGACACCGCCCAGCACAGCAATCGTCTCGCCATTGACCAGGCCGCTGGCGGTGAAGCCGGTGACATACTGAGCCAGGCCGCTGTAGGTCACGGTGCTGCTGTTGGCAGTGACGGTGGCGTTGGCCTTGCCGATCTCCAGGCTGCCGGCGGTGAAGCTGAGGTTGTAGTTGCCATCGGTGCCGCTGGCTGTGTGGGTGTAGCTGCCGGCATTGGTGCCGCTGCCGCCGGTGGTGCTCACCCCGCCCAGCACAGCAATCGTCTCGCCATTGACCAGGCCGCTGGCGGTGAAGCCGGTGACGCTTTGCGCCACACCGCTGTAGGTCACGGTGTTGCTGTTGGCGGTCACCGTGGCGTAGGCCTTGTCGATGCCGAGTGCGCCGGCAGTAAAGCTGAGGTTGTAGTTCTCGTCGGTGCCGCTGGCGGTGTGTACATAGCTGCCGGCGTTGGTGCCGCTGCCACCGGTGGTGCTCACCCCGTCGAGCACGGCAATGGTTTCACCATTGACCAGGCCGCTGGCGGCAAAGCCGGTGACGCTTTGCGCCGCACCGCTGTAGGTCACGGTGTTGCTGTTGGCGGTGACGGTAGCGTCGGCCTTTTCGATCGCGAGTGCGCCGGCAGTAAAGCTGAGGTTGTAGTTCTCGTCGGTGCCGCTGGCGGTGTGTACATAGCTGCCGGCGTTGGTGCCGCTGCCACCGCTGGTGCTCACCCCATCGAGCACGGCAAAGGTTTCACCATTGACCAGGCCGCTGGCGGCGAAGCCGGCTACGCTTTGCGCCGCACCGCTGTAGGTCACGGTGCTGCTGTTGGCTGTCACCGTGGCGTTGGCCTTCCCGATCTCCAGGCTGCCGGCGGTGAAGCTGAGGTTGTAGTTGCCATCGGTGCCACTGGCGGTGTGGGTGTAGCTGCCGGCGTTGATGCCGCTGCCGCCGCTGGTGCTGACACCGCCCAGCACAGCAATCGTCTCGCCATTGACCAGGCCGCTGGCGGTGAAGCCGGTGACAGACTGAGCCAGGCCGCTGTAGGTCACGGTGCTGCTGTTGGCAGTGACGGTGGCGTTGGCCTTGCCGATCTCCAGGCTGCCGGCGGTGAAGCTGAGGTTGTAGTTGCCATCGGTGCCACTGGCGGTGTGGGTGTAGCTGCCGGCATTGGTGCCGCTGCCACCGCTGGTGCTCACCCCGTCGAGCACGGCAATGGTTTCGCCATTGACCAGGCCGCTGGCGGTGAAGCCGGTGACGCTTTGCGCCGCACCGCTGTAGGTCACGGTGCTGCTGTTGGCGGTGATCGCGGCGTTGGCCTTGTCGATGGTCAGGCTGCCAGCGTTGAAGCTCAGGTTGTAGTTGCCGGCGATGCCGCTGGCGGTGTGGGTGTAGCTGCCGGCATTGGTGCCGCTGCCACCGCTGGTGCTGACACCGCCGAGCACGGCAATGGTTTCGCCATTGACCAGTCCGCTGGCGGTGAAGCCGGTGACAGACTGGGCCAGACCGTTGTAGCTCACGGTGTCGCTGTTGGCGGTGATCGCGGCGTTGGCCTTGCCGATCTCCAGGCTGCCGGCGGTGAAGCTGAGGTTGTAGTTGCCATCGGTGCCGCTGGCGGTGTGGGTGTAGCTGCCGGCGTTGATGCCGCTGCCGCCGCTGGTGCTGACACCGCCCAGCACCGCAATGGTTTCACCATTGACCAGTCCGCTGGCGGTGAAGCCGGTGACAGACTGGGCCAGACCGCTGTAGGTCACGGTGTTGCTGTTGGCGGTGACCGTGGCGCTGGCCTTGCCGATCTCCAGGCTGCCGGCGGTGAAGCTGAGGTTGTAGTTGCCATCGGTGCCGCTGGCTGTGTGGGTGTAGCTGCCGGCATTGGTGCCGCTGCCGCCGCTGGTGCTGACACCGCCCAGCACAGCAATCGTCTCGCCATTGACCAGGCCGCTGGCGGTGAAGCCGGTGACAGACTGGGCCAGGCCGCTGTAGGTCACGGTGCTGCTGTTGGCAGTGACGG
>JALHPY010000013.1:0-51386 GCA_022842305.1 Rubrivivax sp. | reverse complement strand
AGGCCGCTGGCGGTGAAGCCGGTGACAGACTGGGCCAGGCCGCTGTAGGTCACGGTGCTGCTGTTGGCAGTGACGGTGGCGTTGGCCTTGCCGATCTCCAGGCTGCCGGCGGTGAAGCTCAGGTTGTAGTTGCCATCGGTGCCACTGGCGGTGTGGGTGTAGCTGCCGGCGTTGATGCCGCTGCCGCCGCCGGTGCTGACACCGCCCAGCACAGCAATCGTCTCGCCATTGACCAGGCCGCTGGCGGTGAAGCCGGTGACAGACTGGGCCAGGCCGCTGTAGGTCACGGTGCTGCTGTTGGCAGTGACGGTGGCGTTGGCCTTGCCGATCTCCAGGCTGCCGGCGGTGAAGCTGAGGTTGTAGTTGCCATCGGTGCCGCTGGCTGTGTGGGTGTAGCTGCCGGCATTGGTGCCGCTGCCGCCGGTGGTGCTCACCCCGCCCAGCACAGCAATCGTCTCGCCATTGACCAGGCCGCTGACGGTGAAGCCGGTGACGCTTTGCACCACACCGCTGTAGGTCACGGTGTTGCTGTTGGCGGTGACGGTGGCGTTGGCCTTGCCGATCTCCAGGCTGCCGGCGGTGAAGCTCAGGTTGTAGTTGCCGGCGGTACCGCTGGCGGTGTGGGTGTAGCTGCCGGCATTGGTGCCGCTGCCACCGCTGGTGCTCACCCCGTCGAGCACGGCAATGGTTTCGCCATTGACCAGGCCGCTGGCGGTGAAGCCGGTGACGGACTGGAGCAGGCCGCTGTAGGTCACGGTGTCGCTGTTGGCGGTGACAGTCAGCGCCGCTTTATTGACGGTCAGTTCGTTGGTGCTGCTGGTACTGTCGGTGAAGCCGTAACCGAGGCCAGAAGTCAGCCCAGAGGCGTAGCTCACCTCGTGGCTGCCCGCAACGTAATTGCCCGACGTCGACTGGCTGCCGCCAATGGTCCACGTCGCGCTGCCGCTGACGGCACCCGACGCACTGTCGCCATTCACCAAGGCGCCGGTACTGGCGGCGAATGTGGGCAAGGCGTCGCCGTAGGTTATGGTGTGGCTGCTCGGCGTGACCTCGATCAGGGGCTGCTCGCGATAAATGGCATGGGGGCCGCTAGTGAGCGCGGTGGTGTAGTTGCTCGCCGCCTCGTCGCTGCCGTAGCGGAAATTGCCGCTACCAGATCCCACCAGCGCGGTCAGCCCGGTACTGCCGGAAACGCTGCCGCTGTAGAGCGTGGCACGTCCACCTGCACCGGTGCTGACGCTGCCGCCGCTATTAATGATGTCACCGCCGGTCGAGGTCAAAGCGGCGGTGTCCTTGGCGGCATTGACCGTGATTGCGCTCGCTGTCGTGCTGCTTGTGCTGACCGCGCCAGTAAGTGTCAAGTTGCCTGTCTTGGTGGCGATATCGACCGTGCCTGCCGCACTGATCGCACCCAGGTTCATGGCATTGCTGTCGATCAGGCTGACGTTGTTGCCGGAAACCACGCTCACCGCGCCGGTGAAGTTGTTGCTGCTGTTGTCGAGCGTGATGCTGTTGCCGCTGCCTGCCGTGATGCCCGTCGTGCCGGTGACAGCCAGCGCTGCTGACTGGGTGATGGCACCGCTGCTGGTCAGCGTTAGGCTATCGTTGGCGGTTACCGCACCGTTGAACGCAATGGTCGAATTCGTCAGCAGCGTTGTGCTGTCTCTGAAGGTCGTCGCGCCACCCACAGTGATGGCACCTGCCGTGATGCTGCCGATGGTGATGCCGGAAAAGCCGTCAGCAAAATTGGTGCTGAAGTTTGCGGCTGTAAGTGCCAGAGCTCCGGCGCCTCCAGCAATGCCGATCGTGGTGGTGCTTGTATTCGGTGCGACGGCCAGCGTGCCGGTGGACTGGATGCTTGCAGTCCCTGTCAGATTGAGCTTGTCGGTCACCAGACTGATGGCGCTGGAGGACGATGCGAGTGTGCCTTTGCCGATGGATGATGCTGTGCCGAAGATGCCGTACGAGGTGGCGCCTGAGCCGGCGGTACCCGTGAGTGAAATTGGACCGCTGGCAGACAAGACCGACCCAATTACGCGGATGCCGTCGTTATTGGCCGAGCCGCTCTGGCCGCCCACGCCAGTGATGTTGATGGCGCCACTGTCAGTCTGAACCGTGCCATTGACGTAAACGCCGTGACTTAAAATGCCGGTGCCCGCGCCGCCAAGGCCATCAAGGGTGATCGTGCCGCTGCCGCTGGTGGCGAGGGTTCCGCGTACAACCATCCCAAAGTTACAATTTCCGCCGTTATTGCAGCCTATTGCGCCTACCGTACCTCCCTTGCCGCGCAGGCTGATATTGCCCCCGCCTGCATTCAGTGTTCCAGAGAAGGGGGGGAGGTTATCGTTGTTGATGGAGGAGAAGAAAATGCCAATGTGCTCGCTACCTGCTGCCCCGGCAGCATAACCATTACCGACTGTCAGGTCGTTCCACGTCGTTGTCCCGCTGCCGCCCCCAATCCAGAGATGGCCGCCGTTGGTGCTGATTGAGGCCGTTCCGAGCAAACGGATTCCCCCACCCGCACTATTGTCACTATCCGACCACAGGATCGTGTTGAGCTTGTTGCTGCTCGACGTGATCGAACTGCCGTTACCGAGCCTAATGCCACCAGTCGCCTTGAGGGTCAGCGTGGCGTCGCCGCCAGCATTCTTGGTCAGCGTGACGTTGTCCGACCAGGAGATATCACCGGTCACCACGTTCTCAACACTGGTGCCGCCATTCAGCGTGTCGCGATAGCTGTTGGCGACAGTTTGGTTGATCGTCGCGTCGGTTGGATCAATGAGCCAAAGGCCACCGGTGCCTCTTGGCGCACTGGCAGAAATGCTTGCAAGTCCGATGTCTACGTTATGGCCGGAGGTTTCAATACGCCCGCCGTTGCCGCCCTCGACACCGCCCTTGGCGAGGATCGTGCCGGCCACGCTGGTGAGCGATGCCGCCTTGGTGACGTCCGACCACAATACCGCCGTCCCGCCAGCGCCGACTCTTGTGGCGGAGACGTCGATGGTCGTTCCGGCTTCCATTTTGACTGTGGTGGCCTGACGCAGATCGCCGCTTCCTTGCCAGCCACCGCCTACTAACACCTCGCCGCCGCCTGTGGCACCGGCGGCGCTGATCGCGCTACCGGAGTTGAGCGTGATGGTGTCGCCTTCGAGCCAGATCTTGCCGCCCTCTTCAGTCAGGCTGCTGGCTTCCATCGAACCGCTGTTATTGATGACACCGCCCTGCAGGCGGTTCATGGCCTGTGCCGAAAGGATGATCAGCCCGCCAGGGGCGAGCACGGCGTTTTTGTTCTCGACCAGCGCGGCGATCTGGCTCTGGGTGGCGGTGATGCCGGCCAGCGTGCCGTTCTCAGTAAAGTTCAGGCTGATGGCCTCCCCCGATGCCAGTGCCACGGTACCGGCCTGGGCGATGATGACGCCTTCATTTCGCACTTCGGGCGCCAGCAGGGCGATGTAGCCGCCCAAGGCTGCCTTGAGTTCGCCTGCGTTAACCACACTGCCGGTTGATCCGTTGCGCTCGAAGGTGGTTTTGCCAGCCATGAAGTCGTCGACACCGATGCGGTGCGTGGTGGCCACCAGGCCGCCGACATCTACGCTCGCGCCGGGCGCGAAGTGAACGCCGTTCGGGTTGGTGAGGAAGACCTGGCCCGGCGCAGTGATGCGGCCGAAGATCTGGCTGGGGTTGCTGTCGAGCACACGGTTGAGCGTGACGCTGCTGCTGGAGGGTTGGTTGAAGTTGACCTGCGCAGCGCTGCCGACGTTGAAGGTGTTCCAGTCAACGGCTGCGCGGTTGGTGGATTGGTTGATGTTCATCACCGCTGCGTTCTGCGTGATGTTTGCCGTGCCGGCCACAACATTGCCGCCGGTGGGCAACTGGTTGGCTGCCACCTGTGCCAAAGCCTGCACTGGCAGGATGGCGCCGATGAGGGTTAGGCTGGCGACGAGCGCCTTCAAGGGTGGCAGGCTGAGGCAGGCCAGTGCGGCAGCGGGACCGGCAACGTGGCCCACAGTGCCACTGCGCTTGCTGCGGCTCTTGGCGATTTCGGCAACAGCAACCCAGGTACGGGTGATTTCATTCCAGACGACGCGGTGGATTTTGTTCATGGTGATGTTTCAGAATCAGAACGGCAGGCTGGCGGTGAACCAGACGCGGATTTTGTTGAGCGAGCCGTCTTGGTCTGTGCCAGTGGTGGCGTCGCGGTTCGGGTTGTTGCCCAGGCGACGGGCATAGGTGCCCTTTAGGGTGAGGCCACCCGGGCCGGTCCAGGCGACCGAGGCGCCGAGGCCGTCGAGGTCGTAGCGGTTTAGCGCGGGGGCACGGGCAAAGTCGTTGTTTTTGTTGATCTTGACGCTGCCCCAGTCGTAGAAGCCGGTAACGACCAGATTGGTCATGGCGCGCCAGCGCAATTCGAGGTTCAGCAGCGTGCCCTCGCTGGCGCCACCCTCGTTGGCCGGGTAGGAGCGCACGCCGTTTGATCCGCCGAGGTAAATCTTCTCGGACGAATCCAGGTTCTTGCTGGCGAACTGGCCGGTGAGCAGGGCGTAAAGGGAGAGGTCAGGGGTCAGGGCCTGCTGGCGCGACAGGGCGTAGCGCAGCTTGGTGAAGCTGCCGTGGGTTTGCGTTGTGGTGGCATCGGCGGCATGGTTGGGCGAGCCGCCGAGGTCAACATTACCCGTGGCGAGGTTCAGGCTGGCAAAGTTCGCACCGCCGCCACCCCATCGGTCAAACCGGTTGCCGATCAGGCCGAGTGTGAAGTTACGAACGTCGTAGCGCGTGGAGATGGCGCCGTTGGCTTCGTTGTCGAAGGCTTTGTCATCGTAGGCGGCGTTCAGGTACAGGTTCTGGGTGCGGCTGCGGATGAGCGAATACTGGGCATCGAACCCCCAGCTGGTGGAATTGCCGTTGATCTTGGCGGTCTTGAATTCGGGGCTGATGACGTAGTAGGCCAGGCGGGAGGCGTTGACGCCGATGCGCAGGCCGTCATGACCGACCGGCAGGGAATAGGCGAGTCGCCCGTAGTCGCTGCCCCGGCTGTGAATGAGGTTGGCGACGAGTTGGTCACCCAACTTCAACGGGCTGTTGAGGAAGGCATTGGCGGTGAGGCGTTCGCGGCCGGTGGAGCGTGAGCCGGTGTTGTCGAGCCCGACTTCGCCGTTCAGCAAGGGCTCGTCGACCAGCTTCAGCACCAGGTCGGTCTCGGCTTGGCCGCTGCCGGGGGCAAGGTTGCCTGATACGGCCACACCGGGCAGGTCGTCGAGCAGCAGCATGGCGCGGTCGAGGGCGGCGGCGTTGAGGGGCTGGCCGGCGGGCTGGGCGGCGGATATGGTGGCTTCGGCCCGGCCGGTGCCAAGGCGGCTGGGCGGGGGGCCTTCAATACGCAGCTTGCCAAAGATGCCTTCGACGATTTGCAGGGTGACGATGCCGTCCTGGATTTCCTGCCGGGGCAGGTAGACACGGACCAGCCAGCCGGCGGCACGGTAGGCCTCACTGACAGCGGCCGTGGCTTTCTGCAAGCCGGCGAAGTCGAGCGGGCGGTTGAGGAAGGATGCAACGGCCGGCGCCAGTTGCTCGGCCGTCAACAGGGTGTTGCCGGCAAAGCGGAACTGCTTGACGTTGACCGCAAGGCCAGGGGCAGACTTGTACTCGGGCGGCAGGGGTGTGAGTGGCTTTCGCTCGCCCGGCAGCGCCTGGGGCACTTGCTGCTCGATCTGTTGGCGCAGGGTACCGGCATCAGGCGGGGTTTGGGCGTGTGCGTATACGAAAACGCTGGCCAAAAGCAGGCCACTGCAGGCCTTTCCATTTGATGGATGTGACATGAACTTCTCCGGAACGGTCTCGACGCGCGCACGGCGGCACAGATCGAAGACGACACGAAGAATCTATCAATTCTTGGCCAATAAAGGCTTGCAAATGCTTGCATTGCCTCTAGTACTTGTGGCAACGACAATTGCGCAATGCTGCCGATGAAATCGTGCTCGAAACCGCCCTGAACTGAGATAGGAACTTTACTGATGGCCCATTATGCTTTGCGATTACCCGAATACTTGTTGGCCTACGCCCGTCAGGGGGTCAAAGAAGAACATGTGTCTGCGAACCAGACTGATTACCTGGACAGCAAGCGCACCGGCGCAGCAAACACATAGCCTCGACTGCGGGCCGCGCGAATGGGCGATGCACCCGCCGTTAAAGTTTCGATTTTCTTCCGCAGCCGACTGAAAGCGACCTCCAGTCGACGGTAGTCAAAATCTGGCTCCGGGTGGCCCAGTGAAACGGCGAGCAACTCGCGCGACACTGGCTCGGGGGTGGCAGCGGCCAGGCATTTGAGCAAGTCCATTTCCGTCGCGGTCAACGCCACGGTTTGACCCGCAGGCGAGCAAATTGACAAGGTGTCGAGCATGATTGACCATGCCTCGGATGGTGCAACCGCAACGGACAGCCGACGCTGAACGCTGTACAAGGTGGCGACCAGCTCACGCATGTCGACCGGCTTGACGAGATAGGCATCGGCGCCTTCTTCAAAGCCGGCGAGACGGTCGTCCAAGCTGCCTCGAGCAGTGAGCATGACGATGCCCAGTCCCGTGTGCTGCCGGCGCAAGCGCCTGGCGATCTCGAGACCGTCTTCGACCGGCAACCCCAAATCCAGCACGAGCAAGTCGCAGGGGCTGTTGGTCAGTTGAGTGTCGATGCCGCCACCATCGCTCTCCAACGCGATCTCGAAGCCAGCGCGCTGCAGATGAAAGGCGACCTCGGTGCGGTAGTCGATGTTGTCTTCGACAAGACCGATGCGAGTCATGCCCGCTCACCTCTGTTCGAAGCTGGCAGCCAGCAGACAAAACAGGCGCCCCTGGTGCGGCCGGCTTCGACCTTTAGCGTGCCGCCATGGCGCTCAACGATATGGCGCGCCAAATACAGCCCCAGCCCGAGCCCGGCTTTGCCACTGCTGTCGCCAAGGCGCACGTATTTATCGAAGATCTTTTCTTCCATACCCGGAGGAATGCCCGGACCCTCGTCCTCCACCCGCCAGGCCAAGCCACCTGTGGCGGCTTCGATCCGTACCCGTACTGGCGTACCCGAAGGTGAATAATTGGCGGCGTTGTCGAGCAGGTTGAGCAGCGCAAAACGCAGCATTCGGTCGTCGCCAATGAGTGTGGGGAGCGGATCAACAGCGTTGATGTTGATGCGTTGCGCCAGCGGGTTGCCAAGCAGCTTGACCACTTCATCCGTCAGGACAACTGGATCAATCAGACCCTGCGTCAGTTGCCAGTCGGTAACGTCTCTGCGGGTCTGCGCCACAGCCAGATCCAGCAGCGCGCTCAGCCTATTGACCGAACGGTGGATGCGGTCGTAACGCTCTTCACGATCGGCACTGGGTGTGTCATCGAGCGCTTCGAGGGTCTGGGTGGCGGCGTCGATGACGGCGATGGGAGTGCGGATTTCGTGGGTGATCATCGCCAGCAACCTGTCTTGGTCCTCACGATAGGATTTGTCGAGGGCGGTCTGCCGTTCCGCCTGCACCGACTTTTCGAGCACAGCAGCATGATCGGCTTCAATGCGGCGGTAATGCAGCATGATGGCAAAGTGCAGCAGCAGGATATGAGCAATATTGCTGCTCATGCCAGCAATATTGATGACATCCCCGAAGGGCAAAACGGCCAGCACGCCCAGAATGTTGATCGCAATCAGCAGGCCATAGATCAAATAGGCGGTCGCGAGCAAGCGCGCCCATACCTCGCCTGTTTGCCACAGACGCGTCGCCGGCCAGGGCACCCCGAACAGGGTCAGGACACCGAAGCCAAGCATCCAAGGGGCGAAGACACCATAGTAGCCAAAGGGTGTGGCCAGCGCAGTGACGCTACAAAGCGCCATCCCGGCCAGGCTGGTGCGGTAGATAAAGGGGTGATGCTGCTTGAGTTCAAGCACCATGATGAAGAAGCCAAAGGCCATGGCGGCGGCAAGCGACAAGCTCATTCCAAGCGTCAGGTTGGCCAAGAGCGGATGGGCGGGGAAAATGAATTCGGCCACGAAGCCGTTGATGCCCAGCCACTGCAGCGCGTTCAGGAACAGGTAGCCTACATAGACCAGGAAAATATTCCGCCGCGACACCACCCAATTGACGGCATTGAACACCAGTACGGTCAATATCAGGCTGAAGTAAAGACCGAAGGCGAAGTAACCATGGCGCAGGTGACGCTCGAAGCGGTCGGGCTGCCAGAGCCTGACGATGGCAGCCATGGTGCTGGTGGTTTGCAGGCGTAAAAAGACCTCATGCTCACCAGGGCTCAACGTCAGCTTAAACAGGGTACCTCGGTAGTCCTCTTCCTTGGCAGGCTGAGGAAGGCGGTCACCACCGCGCCGACTGTCAACCTTGCCATCGGGATGGATGTGAAAGAAATGCATATCGTCCAGGTAGGGCGGCATGATTTCCAGCCAGGCCTCGTGCTGCTGAGTGGCCGCGCGCTCGATCTTGAAATGCAGCCATACCACGTCCGGTATGTAACCCAAGCCAAGATTACCTTCGACTGGCTTGAACTGGCCTTCGGCATACAAGGCACGGGCCTGTTCCAGCGTCAGCTGTTTTGAAGAATCACGCAGGAAGCTGATCTGCCCCCGATCGAAGGTCATGACCGCCGGCGTTTCGGCTTGAAGCAGCGGACACATCAGCAGTAACAGCAGGCTGAGCCATAGACCCCGCATCCTTAGCCTTTCTTTTTCACTGATCAATCATACGATCGTCACAAAGACTGCGCGCTGATGCACTCCTGCCCGTCATTGCCGTGCATCCGGGCGACCACGTCTTCTTCACCAAAGCGGCAAGCAAACCATGTTCGCCAACCGTGTGCACTGGGCCAAGACCTACCTGGTCAAAGCCGGCCTGGCCGAGGGCACGCGCCGCGGCTACTACAGCATCCCCCCGCGTGGCCAGGCCGCGCTGGCGGACGCAACGGCCACGATCAACAACGCCTACCTCGACCAGTTCAAGGAGTTCCAGGACTTCAAGGCCAAGGTCAACGAGACCGACGGCGCCACCATCGCCACAGTGCCAGCTCAGGCGCCGACTCCTTCCAGCAACCTGGCCGTCACCGAGACACCGGACGAAGTGCTGCGCAAGGCCCCCGGCGCCATCACCGGCGCTCTGGCTGCCGATCTGCTGGACCGCGTGCGCAAGGCCACGCCGGCATTCTTCGAGCGGTTGATCGTCGAACAGCTCTTGGCCATGGGGTACGGCGGCAGTTCGCAGGAGGCGGGCCGTGGGCTGGGCCAACAACATCGGCGCCGGCGCGATGCGCGACTTCTACTGCCGTGGCAACCGATACAGCTGGCGCGCACGAAGGGGGCGATTCCGCCGCCCTGATTGGCCCGCGCGCGGGGGCATCGACGATCAGGGGCGACGTCGTTCAAGCGAGCGGTTCCGTAGTGTTGGTGCGACGACATGGTCGCCAGACCCAGCGTTCTGACGGCCGATCTGCGGTTGCTTCCACTGCGACGACGACAAGACGGGATGCCAGAAACCGGCCTGCCACGGCTGTCGGCAAGTGGCCGTCCAGAAGCGCTCAGCGAGACATTGCGACGTACCGCTGCACGAAGGACAGCGGTCATTCAGCACTCGACCGACTGGTGTGGGTCGCTGACCGGCCCGTCGACCTCAGTCAGTGAAAACCCGCATACGACCCAAACCAGCCGCACGGACTTCTGGCTTGTCGCCCGTAAAGCTGCCTGTCACGCGGCACAGCGATGACGCTCAGGTGGCGATACGTTGGGGGGGCAAGTGCGCGATGGGCATCCGGGCAGGAGAGTCCGCGAGCTGGGGCAAAAGGCGCGGTGGTGTGTAATCGACGTGGCCCCGCTCACGTCTTGCCTACGGTGTTCGGGGCATGATTCTCAATTCCGCTCACGCAACGGCGAACTTTGGCGAGCAGGGCTTCCTTCGCGAAGGGTTTGACCACGAAACCTGTCGCGCCGGCTCTCACGCTCTGAACGACGATGTCCTTATCGCTGTGGCCGGTAATCATGAGGACCGGCACGTCAGCGAACTGGTCGACGGATTTGATTCGGCGCGTGACTTCCATGCCGTCAATGTCAGGCAGACCCACGTCCATTAGGATCAGGTCTGGCTTGCGCTTGCGCAGCGTGGCAAGGGCCTCCGTTCCCGACATCGCAAAAAGAAGCTCGAAGTTCTCGTCTCGCAGCAGATGGCGCAGCAGCTTGTGCTGGTACTCGTCATCTTCGACGATCAACATGAGCGGGCGCACGCGCTCGGCCAGCGTTTGGAGCGCACGTGCTGCTTCGAATTGAGGCGCCAGTTCCTCCTTGAGTGCGCCCGCCCAGTCACGCACGGGCTGCACTGCAGCGGCCACCACCCCAAGGCGTGTCGCGATCTCCCCCGTCTTCAAGCGGTCGATCTCGCGCTGGAATCCCGGCGCGTCCTTGACGTCGACCAGACCGCGCAGGTCGCCGTGCGACAGTTGCCGCGAGAAGCCGTCCAGAGCCAGGCCGATGCCTTGCTGCGCCTGCTCGAGAGAGCGGCTTGCATCGTCGATGCGCGCGCCGCCCCGCGCTGCATACTGTTCCAGAAGCGCCTCGGCTGCCGACAGGCGTCGCGCCTGAGCAGCGAACTCGGCCACCGTCGGGGCGCCTGTACCGCTGGCGGCCAGTTGACGCAGCGCCTGATGTACCGCCATCGGCAGGCGTGGTGCGTCGTGTGTCAGGGGCCAGAACAGCACGTAGTCGTCGAAGTACTCCTTCTTGCACAGCTCGTAGACACGCCGAAGATCGTCCTTGTTGCACAGGATCAGGGTTCGGTGCGGCAATGAATGGACCAAGGCACTCAGGCGATACAGGCCCAGGTAGTACCGCTCGGCCTTTTCCAGACCGTTGAAGGCCAGGACGAGTACCTCGGGCCGTTGCTTTTCGAAGTCGGCAATCACACGATCCTGATCGGTCGAGCCTGCCACATTGTCGAACTCGTCGCGCAGCAGCTTTTTGACGAGATCCGCATCGCCAACCACATCAGTGGCCACCAGGATTCGGGCTGTGGCCGTCATGCTGCGGTAGCCGCCGATTCGCAGCGACGCGACTCCCAGGCTGGCCGCCAACGCAGTAGATCGGCACTCAGCATCGGCCGCGCGATGAAATACCCCTGCGCTACATCACAACCCTGCGCGCGCAGGTAATCAAGATCGGCCTGGTCCTCCACGCCCTCTGCGACGGTCTTCATGCCGAGCTGACGCGCCATCGCGATCGTTGCCTCGACGATGGCGCCCAGCGACGCATCCCCGGCAGCGCCGTGGACGAAGCTTCGATCCAGCTTGAGTTCGTCGAACGGAATGTCACGCAATTGGGCCAGCGACGAATAGCCGGTGCCGAAATCGTCGATCGACAGACTGAACCCCTTCAGGCGCAGCCGCGTCAGCACGTCCAGTGACGCCCGCACATCCTTCATCAGGCGGCTCTCCGTCACTTCCAGCACCAGCCTCGACGGCTCGACCCCGATCTCGCTCGCCAACTGCGCGACCGATTCGGGAAAGTCCAGTGCGGCCAGATTGTCCATGGAGACGTTCACGGCCACCTGCAGGTCCAGCCCGGCGTCGCGCCATCTGCGTGACTGGCGCAACGCCGCAGCCAACACCGCGAGCGTCAGCGCGTCGATGAGGCCGTGGTCTTCGGCCAAGGTGATGAAGCGATCCGGGTACACCAGCCCGGCTTGGGGATGCTGCCAGCGCACGAGCGACTCGACGCCGAACAGCGCCCCGCTGTCCAGTGCCACCTTGGGCTGGTAGTGAACGATGAGTTCGTCACCGGCAATGGCGCGCGCCAGCTCGGCGGGCTCGAATGTGCCCTGGTCGGCGCGTCTGGGCACGGTCTTGCGCGCCGCATGGCTGGCCAGCAATTCGCTCAGCTGCCCGTTCTTGATCGGCTTATGCAGCACCCCGAGCACGTGAACCTGGTGCGCCTGTGCGAGTTTGGCCACGGCCTTGAGGATGCGCCCGTCTTCGCCGCTGACCAGCACCAGACTGCCGCTATAGCCGATGTCCACCAGGTGACGCACGCACTCGACGCCGTCGATGTCGGGCATTTGCAGATCGCAGAACACCAGCTCGATCGCCTCGGACTGGGTTTTCAGCAGCGTCATCGCCTCCTCGGCGCGCTCGCACTGCTGAACCCCGACGCAACCGAGTCGCTCCAGTTGCCGAGTCAGCAGCTTGAGCGCCAGAGGATCGTCGTCGATGAGCAGCGTGTTCACGGCGAGCGCTCCATGTGTTGGCGTATCACCCTTGGCCACACATCCAGCGGTCGCGGCCGGCCCGTTTGGCCGCACAAAGCGCTGTGTCGGCACGCTCGACCGCCTTGGCCACCGACTCCTCTGCCCCGACCACGACCAGGCCGGCGCTCACGCGCAGGTTCAGTGACCCGCCGTCGGCCAGTTGCAGCGGCGCGTCGCGCAGGGTTTGCAGCAGGCGGTCGGCGGCGCTCCCGGCCGCCGACTCGGTCGTGGCATGAAGAATCACGAGGAACTCCTCGCCACCGAATCGGAACACCGGCTCGTCTGCGCGCGCATGCGCCCGCAGGATGCTCGCCAAATGGCACAGGGCTTGGTCGCCCACGCTGTGGCCGTGAACGTCGTTGACACGCTTGAAGTGATCCACGTCGGCCATTATCAGCACCGTCAGCTGCCCACTGCGGTTCGTCAGTGCCTTGCAACGCGTGAACTCTTCCTCGAATCCGTAACGCAACGGCAGGCCGGTCAATGGGTCGTGCCGCGCGCTACGGGCGAGAACTTTGGTCTTGAGGTGTGCGATCTCCGCCACCAGCGCGGACTGCCTAGTCTCGAAAGCATCCAGATCGGCCGAATTGCCCTGCCGCTCGGCGAGCAGGTCGGTGCACAGCGCGCGCACCGCATCATGCATGCGCTCGTGCTGCTCGAGCACGCGCAACGTGGCCGCCGCATCGACTTGTTCGAATGTCTCGCTGCTCTGCACGAACCAGTGCCCGAAGCGGCAGCGCAAGTGGGCATCCGGGGCGAGGACGTCCTCGCCCGGCGACGTCCGCAGCACGGCACAGCGAAGGACTCGTCGCGTCCAGCCCAGGTGCGCCTCGACAGCACCATCGAGTTCTGCGACGACGCTTTCAACACGTGGAGCGAAGACAGTCATGGGCCCACTCTCAGTCCAACCGACGCAGGCGTGATCAGAGCGCCCACTTCTACCGCAACGTACGTAAGCACGCAGTATCGGCATTCCTCGCGGAAACTATCGCAGGATAAGCGGTGCCTCGGCCCGCCACACTTGCCGCACTTCGCATGGTGAGCCCACGGACTCACTGCCGACGCAGCCCCATCCACGCAGGCGCCGGAAGCCTCGGCCCAGGCATCACCCCTGCGCCAGGAGATCGCTGATCTGCGCGTCCACATCGTGCAGTGCGGCTTCAAACTGCACCATGCCCCGGAGGACACCTTCCCGTGTGTTGGCGCGACAGGAGTTCTCCAGTTCGGCGCACAGGTCGCCCAAGGCGAGTGCTCCGACCGAGCGAGACGAGGACTTGAGCTTGTGGGCGATGGCGCCGATCGCTCGGATGTCGTCGGCTGCTTGGGCGGCACGCAACTCAGTCGCCGCACGCCGGGCCGCGGCGAGGTAGTCGGCCAGGAATTCGCGCACGATCTCCGGGTCGTCGCCGACCAGGCCCTTCAGCACCCCTACTTCGACCGCCGCTGCGGGCTGAA
Source organism: Rubrivivax sp. (assembly GCA_022842305.1). Lineage (GTDB taxonomy): Bacteria > Pseudomonadota > Gammaproteobacteria > Burkholderiales > Burkholderiaceae_C > Rubrivivax. The sequence goes on along the minus strand of JALHPY010000013.1, from coordinate 37,669 downwards.
CACTGTCTGGCCCTTCGTGCAGTTCGCCGGCAAGCGTGCCGAAGGTCGAATCGCCGCCGTCGAAAGGCAGCCACTTGGCGATCGCGGCCTTGAGCTGATCGAGTCGCAGCGGCTTGGTCAGGTACTCGTCCATGCCCGCAGCCCGCACGCGTGCCGCTTCGCTGCGCAAGGCGTTGGCGGTGAGGGCGAGGATGGGGATGCGCCCGTGCCCCCCGAGATCCCGCTGCGTCTCCTCGCGGCGAATCGCCTCGGTGAGGCCATAGCCGTCCATCTCCGGCATGTGCAGATCGGTGAACAGCAGCCCATACCGTCCCGCGCGCCAGAGTTGCAGCGCCTCGGTGCCGCTGGAGGCGATTTCGGCAGCGTAACCGAGCACTTCCATCTGCCGAAGAATGACTTTCTGATTGACCTCGTCGTCCTCGGCAATGAGGATGAGTCGCCCCTGCGCACGGGTTTCGGCGATGGTTGGGGCCATCCCGCTCTCGTTCGCCGGATTCTCGACCCTGCTGTCGTGGAGCAGTTCCGGCGACGCGCGACCCACGGCGACCGCCACGGAACGCAGCAGCGCCGCACGCCGCAGGATGTCGCCATTCAGGGCCACCAGGTCCGCCGGAATCATTCGACCAGGGTGGTGTGGGCCGCGTGCCAACACCAGGTGGCGAACGTCTGGCGTGGCGGCAAATGCCGCGTGCAGGGCGTCCGCTGATGGCATTTCGCGCCGAGTGTTGTGAATCACCACGGGCCTGCTCAGGCCAACCGCTCGCTGTGCTGCCGCACCCTGATCGGCGACGCAGTGCACGCGCGCTCCGGCGTGTTCCAGATAGACACGCAGATCGTCGGCATTGAAACCGGAGCCCACGACGATGCAGTCAATTTCGTTGAGGTCCGGGTCCGGGCGCGCCTGTGCGCCCTGCACGGCCTCGGCCGGCAATGTGACCGTGAAGGTAGAGCCCTTGCCGAGTGTGCTTTGCACCTCGATCTGGCCGTTCATCAACGTCACCAGCCGCTCGCAGATGGCCAAGCCCAGGCCGGTGCCACCGAAGCGCCGCGTCGTGGATGCCTCGGCCTGTGTGAACGAGGTGAACAACTGGGGCATCATCTCGGGCGCGATGCCGATCCCGTTGTCGGTGACGGTCACGACCAAGCGTGGCGTCGCGCCCGCTGCGACTTCGGCCCGCAGCGTTACCCGACCGCGCTGCTGCGCTCGGCCTGCGCTGAACTTGATGGCGTTGCCCGTCAGGTTGAACAGCACCTGGCGCAGCCGGGTGGGGTCGGACCACACCTGAGCGGGCACCTGTGGCGATATGAACAGGCTCAGCTTGACGTTCTTGTCGCTGGCCACCGGCAACAGCGTGTCGCAGACGCTCTCGATCAATTCGGGCAGCGCCACCGGCACGCGCTCGAGATCCAGTCGGCCCGCCTCGATCTTGGAAAAGTCCAGGATGTCATCGATGATGCGCAGCAGGGCAAAGCCGGATGCCCGTATGGTTGTCACCGCTTCGGTCTGCGACTCCGACAGGCGGCTGTGAGCAAGCAGCTCCACCATGCCGATCACGCCGTTCATGGGTGTACGTATTTCGTGGCTCATGGTGGCCAGGAAAGCTGTCTTCGCTCGGGTCGCAGCCTCGGCTTGCTCCATGGCCTCTGCGAGCGCGCGGTTCTTGCTGGTCAGTGCCTCCGTGCGCTCCGCAACCCGCTGCGCGAGTTGTTCACGCTCGCGCACGACGACCAAGTGGGCCTGCCTCAATTCATCTGCTCTTGCAAGGTGATCCAAGCCGAATGCAACGTCGACGGCGAGTCGATTCAACAGCTTCAGTTCGTCCCCTTGGAAGAAGTTGGCTGGATGTGCATACAGACCCACGCAGCCGACTACCCCCCCCCCGAGCATCAGGGGCAAGACCGCGGCCGACAGGTACCCGCGCTGAACTGCCAGCTGTTTGAAGGGAGAACCGACATCGGGATCGCTGGTGAGGTCGTTGGTATACACGGCGCGTTTCGCAACGACCGACTGGCCGAGATCGCCTCGATCCAGGGGCATGGCCTCAAACATGGCGGGCAGCAGGTCGGCGTCTATGCCTGCACTCGCAACCGGCTCGATCGTCAGCATCGACGGACTGACCACGCCGGTCCAGGCAATCCCGAAGCCTCCCAGTTCAACTGCGACACGACACACTTCGCTCAACAGTTCGTTGCGATCGCTGGCGCGTACGACTGCAGAATTGACGCCACCCAGGACGGCCTCGATGCGGGTCAGCCGCGCGACCTTTTCGTCCTGCTGTACTCGATCCGTGACGTCGCGCACGACCGCGGTGTAGAGCGTCCTGCCGTCTTCCGCACGCTTGGAGATGCTCACCTCGGCATTGAACAGCATGCCGTCTTTGCGCCGGCCGAAGAGTTGGTTGCGCCCGGCCATCGCGCGGGACGAATCGGGGCTCCTCCCGAAGGCCTGCACGTGACGGCGGTGCACCTCGGTCAGCGGCGCAGGCAGCAGCATGTCGACGGGCTTGCCGATCGCGTCCTGGGGCGCGTAACCGAACTGCGCTTCGGCGCCACTGTTGAATGTGACGATGCGCTGTTCGTCGTCGATCGAGATGATGGCGTCGCCCGCCATGTCCAGTACTTCGCGGTAGCGCGCATCGGCCTTGCGTTGGTCGCGGTGCAGCCGCGCTGCCTCGATGCCCGCCGCCGCGGCGTTGGTGAAGATGCTGAGCAACTTGACCTGCCCGAACGTGAAGGCGCCACGCCGGTCGGTGCAGTTGACGTTGATCACACCCACCAGCCTGTTGCGCGTGATCATCGGCATCGACAAGGCCGATTGGATGTCGGCGCGTGGCTGCAGAGATGCGAGTTGCGGATCATCCGGTGCGCGCGGCAGTATGAGCGGCTCGCGCTGGGCCGCGACCCAGCCCGCGATGCCTTCGCCGACCGGCACGCGCGTACCGAGCAGCGCGTCGCGCCCCGCGCCGCGTACCGCCGCGACGTAAAGGAAGCGCTGGTTGTCGTCGAGCAGCATGACCGAAGCCTCGTCGGCCTGGAACTGTGCGAGCGCCAGGTCGGCAATCCTGTCGAGCAGGACGTTCGGGTCGAGCGTATGGGCGATGGCCTGGCTGAGTTCGTGGATCGCCACCGTATCGCGCAACTCCATGTTCTCGAGCCGCAGTCGCCGCACCGTCACCGCACGCGAGAGCACCGGCAGGATGGCACTCAGCTTGATGGGCTTGAGGACATAGTCCAGCGCCCCGGCCTTCATCGCCTGGACGGCGGTCTCTATCGTGCCGGCGCCGGTCATCAGGATGCCGACGAGCAGCGCATCGATCTTCAAGGCGGCCGTCAGCAATTCAACGCCGTCCATTCCCGGCATCGTCAGATCGGTGAGCAGCACATCGAACGGGGCTTCGCGCATGGCGCGCAAGGCCTGCTCGCCTGACGCAAAGCCCGTGGTCTGATAGCCCTGATCGCGAAGGGTGTCGCACAGCGCCTGCATCGACGCCGCTTCATCGTCGACGATGAGGATGCGGGCCAGTGGAAGGGGGTTCATTGGAGTGGCCTCAAGCTTGCGCGCCGCGACACAACTGCGCGAGCGCTTCACGCAGCTCACGCAGCTTAGGGGGCTTGGCGAGCACGCGATCGACGTGCGGCGGGACGTCGCCCTCGGCGATCAGCCGCTGGCCCCAGCCGGTGAGCAGGATCACTGGTGTCGTGGGCGAGGCCTCCTTTACCGCGGCCGCTACCTTGCGCCCGTCCACGTAGGGCATGCCCAGGTCGGTGATCACCGCCGCATAGGGCTCGCCCCGATCGAGCGAGGCGCGCGATTCGGCGATACCCGCCTGCCCGCTGTTGGTCGCGACGACGACGTGGCCGTCGATCTCCAGCGCGTAGCGCAGGGAATTCAGCAACACCGGGTCGTCGTCCACCAACAGCAGGCGCAGCCGCTGCGGGGCTGCAGGTGCGGCCACGGCTTGTCCGGGCTCCGCTATGACGGCCGTCGGTACCGCGAACACCAACCGCATCGTGGTGCCCGCGCCCGGCGCACTGTCGATCTCGATGCCGGCGCCGTGCCGCTGCACCATGCCGAACACCATCGCCAGACCCAGCCCTGTGCCGCGCTCGCCCTTGGTGGTGAAGAACGGCTCCAGGCAGCGCTTGCGCGTCTCCTCGTCCATGCCGACGCCGCTGTCGACAACCTCCACGATCACCGACGGCTCCGCGGCGGTGCCGGCCGTCCGCGTGCGCAACGTCAGCGTGCCACCCTCGGGCATCGCGTCCACGGCATTGAACACGAGGTTCGTGAGCGCCTCACGGATCTCGCTCTCCACGCCCATGATCCTGGGCAGATCGGGGGCCAACTCGCTCACCGCCCGGATCGTGATGCCGCCTTTGAGCGCCATGTCGCTCCAGTGTGCCTTGGTCAGGTCCAGCACCTGCTGCACCATCTGGTTCGCGTCCACCGGCACCAGCTCGATCTGTGCTTCGCGCTGGCGGTAGAACTCGCGCATGCGCGCCACCGTCTGCGCCACGTCGTCCACCGAGCGCCCGATCGTCTCCAGGTAACCGCGCGCCCGCTCGCTCAGGTTCTTCTCTGTTTCCAGCAGCGACTCGACGTACAGCGAGACGGGTGACAGCGCGTTGTTGATGTCGTGTGCGATGCCGCTGGCCATCTGCCCCAGCGCACGCAGCCGCTCCTCCTGCATCGCCGCGGCTTGCGTCTGGCGCAGGTCGTCGTAGGCCTGCTGCAACGATTCGTGGAGTTGCGCCTGGTACGCAGCAAGCGCCACGTGCTCGCTCAACTGGCGCAGGAACTCGCACTCGACGCTGCTGAAGGCGTTGGCTTCGCGCCGCGCGACCACCAGCACGCCGAAGACGCGGCTCTCGGCCTTGAGCGGCGCCATCACCACCGAGCGCAGACCGCCGCGCACCAGGCGCTGCGGGAACGGAAACTCCGACTCGCCGATGTCGGGCTCGTAGGTCAACTGCCCATGCACGCAGCGCGACAGGCCATTTGCGTCCAGATCGATCGAGGCCCCCGGATCCATCGTCAGCTCGCGCGCGAGCGCCCTGCTGTTCACCCCCACTGAGATCACCGTGAGCGCGTTGGCCGTCGCGTCATGCAGGCACACGCAGCCGAAGTCGATCGGCAGGCTGTCTTCGAGACTGCGCACCACCACCCCGAAGATGCTCTTCAGGTCCTGACGCTCGCCGGTCGCGCGCGTGATCTGGTCGAGCAGCCTCAGGTGTTCCAGCTGAGTGCGGATCCGCTGCTCCGCCCGCTTGCGCTCGGTGACGTCGCGGACCGTACTGATGATGAGCGTCCCCTCCGGCGTCTCGAGCGGGCTGAGCCTGATGTCGACCGCGAACTCGCTGCCGTCCTTGCGCCGCGCATACAGGGCGCGGCCAGCCCCCATTGCCCGTACGCGGGGATGGTCCTGATACGGGACCCGCTGCGCGACGTGCGCGGCGTGCAGCCGCTCCGGGATCAACAGTTCGACGGGCTGGCCGACCATCTCCATGCGCGCGTAACCGAAGACGGTCTTGGCCCGGCCGTTCACAAGCACGATCCGGCCCTCGGGGTTGACAATCACCACGGGGTCGGGCGCGGACTCCAGCAGCGCCTCAGCCCGCTCCTTCTGCTGCTGAAGCCGCTTCTCCGCCAGCACGCGTTCGGTGATATCGAAATGAGATAGCACGACGTGAACAGTTCCGGCGACGCGGAAGCTGTTCACAGAAGCCCTGAACCACCGCTGCTGGCCGGGCGAGTGGCAGGGGTACTCCACGTCGAAGCGCTCCTTCACGCCGAAGGCAACGCCACGGATGCCTTCGGCGATGCCTTCGGCGGTGGCGCGCTCCGCACCCGTCGCCGCCGCACAGACCGCCAGATAGTTCGTGCCCTCTCCCACCTTGTCCGGATCGGCCCCATTGGCGGCCGCGAACACGCGCCATCCCTGGTTGAGGGCCACGATCGTGCCCGCTTCATTGAGCACGCAGATATTGGCCTGCAGCGCGTCCATGGTCGCCCGGACAAAGGCTTCGGACTTCTGCAGGGCCTGCCGCGCCTGCATGCGTTCGGTGACATCCCGGACCGTGCTGATGATCAGCGTGCCCTCCGGCGTCACCAGCGGGCTGAGGCTGACGTCCACGGCGAATTCGCTGCCGTCCTTGCGCAGCCCGAGCAATTCACGCCCGGCCCCCATCACGCGCGGGCTAGGACTTTCCTGATACGGGGCGCGCTGAGCGACGTGCGCCGCGTGCAGCCGCTGCGGTATCAGCATCTCCACCGGCTGGCCCAGCAGCTCCGCGCGTGCATAGCCGAACGCCGCCTCGGCCCGGGCGTTGACAACGGCAATCCGACCCTCGGCGTCGACGATCACCACCGGATCGGGAGCGGACTCCAGCAGTGCCCGGGCGCGCGTCAACGCTCCCTGGATCTCACGCTCCCGCGCGCCAATGCCGTTGAGCATGTTGCGGAAAGCTCGGACCAGGCTGCCCAGCTCACCGACGCCCTCGGCGGGCAGCGCGACATCGTACTGACCCGCGCCGATGCGTTCTGCCAGCGCCGTCAGACGCGTAAGCGGGGCGAACGCCCAGCGCGTGGCCAGGACCGTCAGTCCCAACAGCAGCAGGGCGAAGCCGCCGACGGCGGCCGCGGTCGTCTTTCGCACGCCCGAGATGTGTGCTTCGACCAAGTCGTCCGGCAGGGCGTAGACAAGCGTGAGGAAGTGTTCCGGCTCCTGCGGATCGAATTCAATCCGCCCGGCCGTCAGATGGAGGATGCCATTCCGATGGGAGCCCCTCTGCGTGGTTAGCTCGGCGCCACTGGGCGGCAGCTTCAGGTCGGGCATGTCCTGCTGCAGGGTGTAGCGCCTGCCCAGATCGAAGCCGAATGTCCGGCTCGGATCCGGGTGCATCAGGTAGTCGCCGTTACTGTTGGCGAGATAGCTCAGCACGCCGGGCACGTGGTTGGCACTGAGCGCGTCTATCGCCGACCCAACGTCCACATTGATGACGATGATGCCGGACAGATCCCCGCCAGACGTGAACACCGGTGTCGCCGCCCGCCACGTGCGCACGTGAGGGACCTGGATCTCGCCGCGCTCCTGGTTGAGGTCGATGTCCGACACGTAAAGCTGGCCCGCCTTGAGTTTCACCGCAGCCTGGAAATAGTCGCGGTCGCCCTTGCTCTGCAGTTGCTCTGCAGGCACTATCGTTGGTTGGCCGTCCTTCGAATCGATGCGCACCAGTTCGCGGCCGTTTCCGGCAAGGCCGATGTACCGGATCTGAAAATAGGTGGGATTGGCTTTGGCAAATGTTGAGAAGATCCGTTCCAACTGTGCCGACCAGAACTGGACGGGATCGTTCCCCGCAGGGGCGTAACTGCCGCCGCGGAAAGCGTCGACGAGGTTCTGCACCACTGGAAGTTGGGCAAGCACCAGTACGTCCCGGGCCACAACCTGGAAGTTCTGGCGAGACTGCGCCGTACGCTGCTTGGCGCGGCTGGTCAGTCCCGCGCTGACGTCGGCGAGGTAGGCATCCCGGCTCTTGTCGACAATCAGTTGGACGAGCGCGACGGCGCAGACCGAGATGACCACGACTGCGCCCAGCATCACGCGGGAGGCAATGGAAAAACGAGATGCTCGTGCAAGCATGGGATTCATGCCACTCCGTCCGCAGGCCGCGGCCGGCACAGCCGCCCTAGTGCTTCGCGCAACTTCGGGGGCTCGGCAAGCAGCCGGTCCACGTGCGCTGGGATGTCGCTCTCGGCCGCCATCCGCTGGCCCCAGCCGGTGAGTATGGTCATCGAGGTGGCGGACGAAGCCGCCTTCACCGCCGCCGCGGCCCTGCGCCCGTCAACATGCGGCATGCCGAGATCGGTGATCACTGAGCAGGCAGCGAAGTCATTGCCACGCCGTACCGGGTCCGCCGCCATCGCCTGCAAGAGGTGGCGTGCGCCCTCGATGCGCGTCGGCAGTTCGCTCTCGGTCCCTCTCACCACGCGCTTGACCGTAGTGCGGGCCTCGTTGAACGCAGCCTCGCGCCGGTCGATGGCCTGATAGACCGAGAGACCGAAGACCGAAGACCGAAGATCGGCAAGATTGGGGCTAGGGCGAGCAGAACCAGCCGCCAGCGCAGGCTCGTCCACCATGCGCTTGCCACGCGCTCACTCATGCCGCTCATGTCGGCTGACAGCTTTCATCTACAGTCCTGTGCGAAGCGGGGCCAAGGGGAAGCTCCGCAACATTATCCTATATCGTTTCATGTCGAACGGTTCCGTTCCTGGCCCGACCGCATCCATGGTCGCAAGGGACTCATCGCGCCCCATCGGCCTGCCGCACCGCTCGAAACTCACACGCTGCTCGGCCAAGCCAAGGCAGTGTGTGTCGCGCCGCCTCGCGCCAAGGCAGATGCGCGTACCGAAGCGCCTGGGGTGAAGATGGGAAGGCCTTGGCGCTCTGCGTACAGTCCGGCGGAGTGCCGCATTGCCGCCCTTGGTGACCGTCTGGTCCTGGCCGTCCAGAGTCAATGAACGAGCCCTGTCGAAAGACAGCAGCTGAGCGCTTCGGCGACATTCGCACTCAGGATTGCGCCGGCGACGGCCCGGCATCACGCCGCCAGCGACAAGTCGTGGCCGCTGGGCCCAAGCCACGCGCTTCATCAGCACTAGCCCCGATCCCTTGGCCTGGATCCGAGTCCTACCGGCCGCCCTCGCGCCCGAACATGGCTGGCACTCGCCATGAAGCCAAAAATCCTTTCTTCATAGGTCGATGGTCGGCCAGTCTCATTGCTACTGCGCGATTCTCAGAAGTATTGCGCGCAACGTCGAGCACTTGCAGGCGAAAATTCACCCCGCCTCGGCGCCTGCGCACGCAACCCAGAAGATGCGCGTGCTCAACAGCCACGGTCGAGTGCCTCGTTGAGGATGCAACTCGCCTGTCGACGGCGAGCAGGGCTTCGTAAGAGTTGCGCTCGTTGGCGACGTTGACGTCGACGACGACCTGATGAGCAACGCTGATAGAAAGATCGACGCATGGGGCGAGATCTTGCTGCGAAAGAGGCGCTGATAGCGCCCCAACGATACTTCGAGACTGACGAGTTCACGGGTGAGATCAACAGGCGTCCAGCAGCTGCATGTCCGCGTCAATGTGGTGGGTCCACTGGGCACCTACGATCCGTTGGATGCCATCGTCGTTTCGGCGGACTGCCGATCCGGTGCCGGCCCACGCAGGCCGCAGCGCAACGCCCTAAGTGAGTCGAGCGCGCCACTCGGAGAACTGCTCCGCGATATCTGTGTACCAGGGAGGCGGCGCGTGGAATTCCCGCAGCAGGTGGTTGTACCTGATGGCTCGACTCTTCCATGCCTGACGCAGACGTGCCTCTGGATTCACCAAGACCCATGCACCGAACTGCAGGAGATCGTGTCGAGTCGCTGTCGGCAAGGACTCGATTGCGAGTCGCTTTCCTGGACCGATGACGAGGTCTTCGACCCCTAGCCGATCTGCAACGAATTCCCGCAGTCCCACCGTAGGCCGCGCAGACAACATGAGGCGCACGAGGTGCCTGAGCACGACGACCTGGTCCGTGGGAAAACTCGCGGACGGATCGACCGAGACCGCATCCAGTGAGCTGACCAAGAACGCAAGCAGGTCGAACGCCTGCTTGTCGACGACTTGAATCGGTTGGGCCGGTGCGGTCGCCAGGTTGAAGCCGCAGCGGAAGCATGCGGCGAGGGCCCCGTTTTCCGGCACATATGGTCGACCCATATCCATGCGGTGGAAGGCGACGCTGACTCCGCACTTCGGGCAGCGATCCCAAAGCATGCACTGATGCTTGACGCATACCGTCTTAAGCGCCACACGCCACGTCTTCCGGAAGTACGGAATCTCGTCTTCGGCCAGGCAGCGCGCACAGAACTGCTGCGCGTGGCCCATTCGTTCGCGGTGGTAAACCTGTGCCGCCAGTATCCAAAACAGGTTTCCCGATTCCTTGAACTGCGGATACAAGACGCCTTCGAACAACCGCAAGGTCGTGCGCTCTGCTCTGGCTCGCGGAGTGCCGGTTCGAGCGATCAGTTCCTCCAGCAGCCAGGCAGGCGCGAGCCTGTCGATGTCCCGATTCCATACCTGCAGCCGACTTCCGAACAACAGGTTGCAGAAGGTCTGGACTTTGAGCCCGTGCCCATGTGAAAGCCTGACCAGCCAGCACGACAGCAACTCGTCGTCGAAGGGCTTGTACCTGATCGGCCACAGAGTCCCGCTGAACCCTTGCATGGCTCAGCGCTGGGCCTCGCTGCCGACAGCCTCTCGCGTAGCGCCGCCGGCTAAGAGCGCGCCTCGCGGTACGCGCGGAACCCTGAAACCGCGGAATGGATGCGTGCGCCAAAGCATGCGCCACGTTAACCGATTTTGGGGTATCCTGGAATCGGGCAAGCGCAATGCCTCTTCTGCTGCATTTCCAGAAGACCAACGATGCGCTGGAATGCCTGATTCCCGAACGCCCCTTTCCGCGTCTGAACGCGGACCGTACGCTTGAATATGTCACCGTCGAGCTACGGCGACTCGGTGCAACGTGAGCGACATTGGGCAGGTCGGTTCGGGCGGCATCACATTGCGGGTTCTGCCTCATGTGTAGGTGCGGATGACTCGTCGGCCAATTCATCGAGCACAGTGAAAACGTCAGCGACGTCGTCGCGATACGAAGCAACATAGTTCGGCGTGAAGACACATCGCTGACTGATCTGCAAGTCCTGCCCACGGATCAGATCACGATGCTGTCGCCAGTAGCGTCCCATCTCCCTCGGATCGAGACCTCCGGAAAGTTCAGCCTTGGTCGCGAAGTAGCCCTGCTCGTCCCTGCCCGAGAAGAAGGAGCTGCTCAGATGGGACAGGCAGTGGTCGAGGAATAGAAGGACGTTGCTCTCGTGGACTTCGGGGTTGAAGCACGTGCCGAACATGTAGTCGTTCATCAACTTCGCTATGCCTCCGCCGTCCTCGACGCCGTCCTCGTTGTAGTGCCCGCAGCCCACGCCTGAACCCTTTGGAGGCAGCGAATTGCTGAGTTGGTAAATCACGAAGGACTTGACTACAGAGCGCGCCGAAGCGATGCGCCGCGCGATCGAAGTGTCACCATGCTCGGACTGGGGGTCCAGTGACGCCTGTTCTCCGAGGTTCGCGAAGGCCAAGCCGAGGAACGTCCCCACTGGCACCCCATTCGCTTCCGCAAGGAAGTTCCGCTGCGAGTCAATATAGGTTCGCTTGAACAGGCCGAAAACCTCTTGAGACAGCTTCCTCATCCCCAAGAGCGCGAGCTTGCTGACAAGTCCGGATGTTTCGGCCGTCTCGTCCTGATCAAAGATGAGCGCGGTGTGCAGGTTGTACAGCTGCCCCTGGCGATCGGCAGAGCACTGCAGTCGGAACAACATGAGGTCGTTCCAACCTAGAGCACCACGGTCGGGGCTCGCCAGCCGTTCGAGTAAGCCGCTCCCGCGATATATGCCCTCACCGAAAATCCGCCGCGCGATCTCTACGACATTCTCAGCACTGTTCGGCAGTCGGCGCCCGGATGTCCTTCCCCAGCCGGCTCGATCCAGCAGTCGCAAGAGTGAATAGATCGACCGCTGTCGCAGTCCCCGATCGTCGTTCTCGAACGCAGAGTAACGCGGCAGGTACTCAATGAGCGTCTCAATTGCCTCGTGGGCAAGGATGCCGGTGAAGTCATGAGATTGATTGACCAGCACCCTCCAGAACTGGTCGTGCGCATGCTCCCCTCGCCCCAATTCGAAGTCCGGCAATGTGAGCACTGAAGTGATGGAAGTGCCCTTCCGGACCTGTTCCACGGCATCTTGGTACAGCACAAATGTTTGCTGCGGCTCGGGTGTCGCGAAGCGCACGATGAGCTTCAAGTAACTCTCTAGGTTTCTGAGTTCTTCAAGATTGAAGCACGCCCGCGACCTGAGCACGGCCTCCTCGACTTCGGTGCGAGCTCCAAGTTTCAAAGCTTCAACGTCAAACAGCTGAGTCAGCAGGAATCCTGCTGAGCCTTGATACTCCTCCACTGCCTTCGCGAAGGCCTCAGAGTTCTTGAACTCGCTCTCTCCGTACTCCCGATGCACGGAGAATGTGCCGCTGCGTCCCTCGGTTTCTTCGGCGTAAATGCGTCTGAACAACCCGGGGTAGTTCAGATGCAGCAGCATGAGGTTGATGAGGTCTCGTTTGTTGAAGTCGGTCCGACCCAAATTGGTCTTCTCAATCTGCATGAGAAGTATCGCGTTGACGAAGCGCTTCAACTTGCGCATGTCTCCAACCAGAGGCAAGTACTTTGCAGCCAGTTCACCGCCCAGAACTTCTGCCAACTCGCTGAGTACAGCGCCGAGCTTGACCATCGTGTCTGAGGGTACAGAGCCCAGTTGGCTCTCGGCGCGCTCCCAATTGCGCTTCAAGAAGTTGCGAAGGCTAGAGCTGTCGACGAAGAGGCTCAATTTGACCGTCACAAACTTTTCCAGGAACTCGCGCGCTCTCGACCCCTCTTCCTTGCCGCCAGCAAGGACCTCTGTGTCATAGCACAGGACATAGGTTGCCTGAGAGAGCTTGAACGTGCGCCTCGTTGCGAACAGAACGTTGTTCGTCGTCTTCGCGTCTAAGCGATCCAAGTCGTCGATAACGATGATCACGCGGCGGCCGATGCGGCGAAGTACCTCGTCAATGTCATCGAGAAGTTCATCGACCGTCTCCTGCGAGGGCTCCATTGAAATCTTGAAGCCCAGGAACGAAACGTCGGCCTTTCCCTTGATCAACCGGGAGTACCGGGACGCCGCGGGCCTGAACTCTGGGGCGAAGACCTTGCTTTGAATTGCGGCGGTCAGGTCGCGAATCAGGCGGTCTGCAAGGTCAGGCTCGGAGGCATAGCGCAGCGGCTCGAAGCGACAGACGATGACCTTGTCCCCCGCGCCTTCCCAATAGCGCTCAGCAAGATTGATGAAGCTGGTCTTGCCGACACCCCATGGACCATCGACACCAAAGACCAGGCCTGGGTGGGCACCGCTCGCTAGGACTGTTTCCGCAAACGACTTTGCCTGCCCCTCGCTCGCCAGTAGATCGTCCTTTTCGTCGCCGATTTCCTCGTCCGCAATGAAGTACAGCTGCGAAGACGCCCTTTTCGTCCTTGGACGGTACTGCTGAACGAGGGGCGACAACAGCACAACGCAGAGAAGGAGGAAGATGACTGGCGTCCAGTGCGGATCCGCGGACTTCAGCGCCGCATGGAACTTCGAGAGCCACGGCGAAGCCAGTTCGTTGGACCAGACTCCGACGCCTATCGCCATCAGCAGGTCGAGTCGAAGACTGCGGCCCATTCGCGCAGCGGCAACGAAAGCACCTCGTTTGACCGCATAGGTCAGACAGAGAACCAGTCCGGCGAGGACTCCGACGACCTTCGCCCAGAGGGCTGTGTCATTCAGCTCTTGAGCGAACCCGGCGCCAAGGTAGAAGGTCGTCCGGCACACCTCCGCACCCACGATGCCGACAACGAACAACCTGGCGAAGACCAAGAGTTCGGGCATCTTCATCGTTGGCTTGTTAGCCGCCATCAGTTCCTACCCCCTATGTGGCGTGGACTCGCCGCGCGCCGCCAATCTCGAAGCGGCCTGACGGAGCATTCGAACTTGCCGACTACTCAGACCAAGTCTCTGTGCTGAGGGGAAGCGCATTCAGCTCCCTTCGCGACTCATGCCACTGCGGCCAGTGCCGGGTCAGCAGCGCAAGGAAGCGCTCGTTGTGCGTTGGCTCCAGCAGATGCAGCATCTCGTGGACCACCACGTACTCGACCAAGTCCTTCGGCTTCTTCACCAGCTCAGTATTCATCCGGATGTTGCCGGCCGCGTGGTTGCAACTGCCCCACTTTGTCTTCATGCGCTGCAGGAAGTACCCCGCGACGGTGACGCCCAGACGCGGCTCCCACCGAGCAATCATGACCGGGACAACGGTGTGAAGCAGTCGCTTGTGCCATGCGTGCATCACTTCGGCGCGCTTCGCGGCGTCACTGCCAGGCCGCACTGAGAGCGTTATTTGCCGGTGGTCGAGCTTGACGGCCGGCTTGGCATCGGCCTCGACAATCGTCAGCAGATGGTTCCGGCCCCACAGCCGGTGGCTCTCGCGCTCAACGTACTGACGCTGAGTCTCCCGCGCCTGGTCGCGCAGCGCCTGCTGTTGCAGCCGAATCCACCCGAGCTTGGAGATGGCATAGGCCCGCGCCACTTCCGTCCGGGTATTGGTCGGCGCGACTAAGCTCACTCGCCCCTCGGGCGGATGCACGGTGAGGTGCACGTTCTTGACGCTCTTGCGCGTCAGGCTGATCGTGATCTCGCCCAGCTCGAACACTTCGCTCATCAGTAGCCCGGCTGGTTCTTGATGATGTCGAAGATGGCCTGCGTTGCCGCCTTGTTCTTCTTCATGATCGGATAGATGGCGTTCAGCACCTGGGCCTCCCGCGCCGAGTCGCCCTTCCAGCCCGCCGGGGCCTTTTCCCTGATGGCCTTGTCCAACTTCAAAGCCAGATCAAGACACTCGTCACCAAAAGCTGGCTCGGGCTCAGCCGCCGTGTGCGGGGGCACTGAGGCCGCCAGCACCGCAGGCAGGTTGTTGTACAGCACCGTCGCCTCTTTGTTGCCATGCAATTCGGCAGGTACATCGTTCTCACCCTTGCCCGTTCCAAGCTTCTTGGCCAGCTCTTCGGCCTTCTTCAAGAACTGCTCGTAGGATTCGGTGTCGTCGTGCTTCTGCTTGATCAGGTCCTCAAGCAGCTTCGACATCTCCTCGTAGAACATCGGGTCCGTCAACTGATCGCGGATGATGGTCTTGCGGACGTTGTTGATGATGCCCTCAGCGATGGCGTTGCGAGACAGCTTGCCCTTCTCGTTCAACTTCTTTGCGATGGCATCGTGGATGCCCGTCTGGATGATCAGTTCGGTCAGCGACAGCGAGCTCAGGTCGCCCAGCAGGTCGGCAGGGTCGGCCAGCACGTAGCTGTTGATGAGGTGGCGCATATCGGCCTCGAACGGTTTGATGTCCAGTTCTTCGCCCGAGTGGTTCTTGATGGCCGCACGCACCTCGGTGTAGAACTGGGTTTCCTGCTCGAAGGCCGCAATCTGCACCGCGCTGTAGCCTGCCTCTTCCAGGTTCTGCGCCAGCTCGGAGTAGGCCCGCACGTACGCGGCCACCGCCTTGTAGAAAGAGATGCGCAGCGGCTCGGTGTCGTTCAGTGCGGTGGGGTTCGCCGCATCACCGCAGAAGTAGTGGATGTGCTGCTCAATGCCTTGGGGCTGCTTGACCGGCGCGCACAGGTACAGCAGGGCTTCCCGGGCCGCGTCCAGCCGGGCCTTGCCTTCCTCGCGCCAGTCCTTGACGATGACATTGCCATCGTCGCCGCAGCTCTCGGTGTCGATCTCGTCCGAGGTGTACACCGCGATGGCGTTCTGCACGTTGCTGAACAACTCCTTGTAGTCGACGACATGGCCGTAGTCCTTGTCTTCGCCGTCAAGCCGGTTGGTGCGACAGATGGCCTGGAACAGGTTGTGGTCGCGCAGCTCGTTGTCCAGGTAGATGTAGGTGCAACTGGGCGCATCGAAGCCCGTCAGCAGCTTGCTCACCACGATCAGCAGCTTCAGGTTTGCCGGTTCGTCCTTGAAGCGCCGCTTCATCTCGGTTTCGTACTGCACCGTGGTCTGGTCCTTGGCCAGCACATGCTTGGTATAGGTGTCGAACTTGTAGCGCTCGTCGCTGTCCTTGGGCTCCTGCGAAATCGCGTTGTGATGGGGCTCGTACGATGTGATCAGCCCACAGTACTTGCCGAAGCTGGTGTTCTGGAACAGGCGGTAGTAGTGGCAGGCGTCGTAGATCGACGCGGCCACCAGGATGGCCGTGCCACGGTCATTGTTCAGGCGCGGGCGCACACCGAAATCGTGAATGATGTTGGCCAGGATGCGCTGCTTGCGCTCGCCCGAACTCATCAGCTCTTCCATCGTCGCCCAGCGCTTGCGCAGCACCGACTTCTGGAAGTTGTTCAAGCCCTTGGCCGCCTTCTCGAACCAGTCGTCGATGGCCTTGCGCGAGTCCAACCGCTGGGGCACGTTGCGGGCCTCGTACTTCAGGTCCAGCACCACCTTGTCGGCCACGGCCTGGTCGAACTTGTAGGTGTGGATGAAGGTGCCGAACACCTCGCGCGTGGTCTGCCGGTCACGGCGCAGCAGCGGCGTGCCGGTAAAGCCGATGAACACGGCATTCGGCAGCCAGCGCTTCATCTGCTTGTTCATGCCGCCGCCCTGGGTGCGGTGGCACTCGTCCACGAAAACGTAGAAGCGGCCGGCCACCTTGGGCGGGCTGCCCTTCAGATCCGATGCGTCGATCTTGTGGATCAGCGCGCACATCAGGCGCGGCGCTGCCGAACCCAGCTTGTCCACCAAGTCCCTGCGCGACAGGATGCGCGGTGAAGGCGATTCCGCGCCGATCACGCCGGCGTTCTTCATCACGCCTTCGATCTGCTTGTCCAGCTCGTCGCGGTCGGTCACCACCAGGATGCGCGCGTCGGGGTCGTGTTCCAGAAGCCACTTGGCGATCAGCACCATCAGGATGCTCTTGCCGCTGCCCTGGGTGTGCCAGATCACGCCCCCTTCGTGCTTCTTGATGCGCTCCTGCGCCGCCTTCACGCCTTCAAACTGATGCAGGCGCGGCACCTTCTTCTGGCCGGCGTCGAAGATCACGAAGTTGCGCATCAGGTCCAGCAGGCGCTCTGGGGCCAGCACCTGCCGCATGGGCCCGTCCAGCAGTTCGCCCACTGCCAGGCTGCCATCATCCGCGCCCGCCTGGTGGTGCTTCCATTCGACGAAGAACTTCTCTGGCGTGCCCGTCGTGCCGTAACGCAGGCCCTGCGAGTCGCTGCCGGCCAGCACCAACTGCACGGTGCTGAAGAACGCCAGGTTGAAGATCTCTTCCTGGTTGGTGATGAGCTGGCGGATGCCATTGGCGGTGTCGACCGAGCTGCGCTTCAGCTCGATCACCACCAGGGCGATGCCGTTCACGTACAGCACGATGTCGGGCCGGCGCTCGTGGCCACCCTTGAGCGTCACTTCTTGGGCCAGCGCAAAGTCGTTCTGGGCCGGGTTGGCCCAGTCGATCAGGTGAACCGTCTCATGCGGCGCACCGGCAGCCACCTGCACCTGCACGCCATAGCGCAGCAGCTGGTAGGTGCGCAGGTTCACCTGGTACAGCGTGATGCCCGTTGCATCCGCCGCCGCCAGCAGCTTGTGCACGGCCTGCGAGATGTGGGCATCGGAGTAGCCGCGCGTCTTCAGGTTGGCCCGCAGGTGCTCAGCCTCCACGCACCGGTTGCCTTCGCGCTTGCTCCAGTCACCCAGATAGCGGTAGCCCTGGCCGCCCTTCGCCTGCGCGGCAGTAAGGCCATCGATCACGCGGTTCTGCGTGATGCGCTCAGGCCGAAGTGGCGGCGTCATGTCGGGGCCTTTCCGGGTTCTGGCGTCGACAAATTCGTGGCGTCGGCCTGCAGGCGCTGGCGGGCCGTGGCGATGGCCTGCTGAAGTTTGCGCTGCAGCGCCGGGCGCGGCGGCAGCACCGTCAAGTACTCGGCGACGTGGATGCCGCTCTTGTCCAGCTCCAGCAGTTCGATCTGTTCCTGCTTCTTGCCGGTGCACAGGATGATGCCCAGCGGCGGCTGTTCGCCCGGCTCCTGCTCGTGCCGGGCCAGCCAGCGCAGGTACAGCTCCATCTGGCCCTTGTGCTCGGGGCGGAAGTCACCGATCTTCAGCTCCACCGCCACCAGGCGCTGCAGCTTGCGGTTGTAGAACAGCAGGTCGATGTAGAAGTCGTCGTCGTCGATCTGTATGCGCTTCTGCCGCGCGACGAAGGTGAAGCCCGCGCCCAGTTCCAGCAAGAACTGCTCGATCTCGCGCAGGATGGCGTCTTCCAGGTCGCGCTCGAGGTAGCGGTCATTCAGGCCCAGGAAATCCAGCACGTACGGGTCTTTCAGCAGCAGCGCCGGGCTGGGCCGTTCTTCGCGCCGCAACGCCTGCAGCGCATGCTGGGCGGTGGCTTGGGGCTGCCGGCTGATGGCGCTGCGTTCGAACAGCAGGCTCTGCATCCGTTCCTGCAGTTGGCGGACGCTCCAGCCTTCCAGCAGGCACAGCTGGGTGTAGAAGTCGCGCTTCAGCGCGTCGTCCACGTACATCAGCGTCTTGATGTGCGTCCAGCTCAATTCTCTCCGCAGTGCGGAGAGAGTCTGCTCATCGGGGAAAGTCTCCGCGGTGCGGAGACAGTGCCACAGCTGCTTTTCGCTCCAGCCCCGCCCGTAGGCCAGCGTGAGCTGCCGCGCCAGGCCGGCCACCACGGTGGCGCCGTAGTCGGCGCGCTGCGCGCCCAGCACGTCTTGCCGGATGCGCGTGCCCACCTGCCAGTACAGCAACGTCAGCTCGGCATTCACTGCGGCCGCCGCACGCTGGCGCGCGCCGTCGATCAGCCGCTGGATGTCGGTGGCCAGCGACGCCGCAACCACCATGACCGCCGCAGGTGCCGGCGCAGTGACGGGCGCTGGCGCCTTGCGCGGCCGTGCGGCGCGTGGACGGCGTGGCGGCTGGGTCTGGGTCATCGAACGGGGCTCATACCAGGCGGGTTCTTCCGGTCAGGAGTTCTTGCATCATCCCTTGCTTGAGCGCGCGGGTCTTGTCGCGGCGGGCTGCTAGGGCGGTGAGTTCGGCGTCCATGTCGGAGAGGACGGCGGAAATGGCCTCCTGTTCACCCGATGGAGGAAAGTCCAGAGTCAAAGCGAGCAGCTTGTTCTTGGCGATGTTCTTCATGCTGCCGCTTGTACCGGAAGCGAGATCCTTTATTGCGGCTTGGGTGATGGGGTTGCTCATTTGGTGCGCGAGCCACTTGGGCCAGAGGCCGCTGTCGGATCGAAAGCGCGTCATCCAAAGTCGGTCGGGCAGGAATAGGTAGGGGTAGTCCTGTCCAACGAATCCAACTTCGCCAACGAGGTTGGGCGTATTCATGCGACTGATGATCAACGTGTTCTGTCTTGGGCTCAGTCTGGCGCGACCGACCTCGCGCTGGTCGATGAGCTTGAACTCCTTGGGGTCGAATACTCCGTTGGCGACGCACGATGTCTTCAGTATCCCGGGCTCGCCCAGTGAATGGTGACCTCCACCCGCCACCGAGTTGACGCTCACGCCAGCCTCAAGGTCAGCAACTACAGAAGCCAGTGGTCGTGACTCCCATTCGCCCTGAAAACCCGGAAGCCGGGTCTGGCCGGTGAGGAGTTGCTGCATGGCGGCCTGCTTGAGGTCGCGCTTCTTGGCGATGAGGCGGTCCAGCCCGGCCAGCAGTTCATCCACATCATCCAACGCATCTGCGATGGCGCACTGTTCCGAGAATGGGGCGAAGTCGACTTCACACCGAGTCACTTGCGGCGCTGTTAGTTGTGCGACGCCGGTGTTCTCTTGGGCAAACTGCACTACTCCATTGAAGTAGTGTGCAAAGAAGCGAGGGGCCGTTTCACCCTTCGCCCGCAGGACGAGGAGGCGTCCAATCGGCGTAAATGCAGATGCCCGAAAGAATGCAAACCCGAGCTCCCCGGGCGTTCCGCGGGCTGTCAAGGTGATTGCATTGCCTTTTTCAACTGCATAACTGGCAAAGCCATGCAGCCCAGCCCTCGCTCGACCGTTCGCATACACAGGATACGGATGAGCCGAGTCCTGCTCGCGGCTCCAACATGTCCACTCAATATCTCCGGAGGCTCGAACATCAAAAAGTTCCGAGACCAACTTTCGTGTCCACGCGACATGTGCAGCACCGCTAGAAGTCATAGCCCAATACCCATGCGGGCGAGATGCTGGGAGACGCGACCAGCAAGTGACTCAAGTTCGGTAGCAAGCTGGGACAGCGGTGTCGCATAGCGTTCGGCCAGCTCACGGATGCGCCCAGTCAGCGTCTGCGAGACGCGGTCGAGTTCGCCCTGCACCGTGCCCGCCAGCGTGGCCATCCACTTGTCGTCGATCACCAGCGACTGGATGTCGGCTTGGGCCAGCGCTGGGTACTTCGCGCAGGCCCGTGTGTCCAGCGCCGCCTCGCCCTCGCGCAGCTGCTTCTTCAGCGCAGCGATGCGGGTGCCCCGGTCCAGCCAGGTCTTCAGCAGCTTCAACTCGTCGGCGCCGTCGGGGTCGTTGCCAATCTCGCGGATGCGCTCTTTCACCGCCACGGCCGTGATGCTGTCGTAGCCGGCGAAGATGCCGTCGTCACCGGCCTGCTCTTCCTCCAGCTCGCCTTGTGTCGCCTGGGCGGCGTCCAGTTCGGCCTGCAGCGCGTCGATGGCGGCCTGCTCCTGGGCGAAGTAGCGTGCCACGATCAAGGGCTTGGGGATCAGCTCGCAGGTCCAGCCACGGTCCTTGGTCTTGCCCTTCTTGTCGGTTTCCAGGATGCGGCTGGTTTTGGCCACCCAGCCGTCGGCGGCGATCAGGTAGGCGTCGTCCTGCATCGTCTGCGCCCAGTAGTCCATCAGGTGCTGGTAGATGTCGTAGGCGTCGAGCAGCGGCGTCTGCGCGAAGGCGGCCAGCAAGTCTTCGGCCAGCGCGGCAATCAGCGCCTTGGGGTGATCGCCCGCGCCAAAGGCCCGCAGCCGCGTGCTTGCTGCCGCGCGCCAGCCCGTGAACCGCTGCGTCGCGGCCTGGTTGAAGGCTTGGTACTCGGCATGGCCCAGGATGGCGGGTTTCAGCTCGGGCAGCGGCAACGTCAGGTTCACGTAGCCGGCATGGCCCGTGGGCTCGAAGAATCCCCGGCGCACGCCGGGCAGCACCTGCCAGTACGCGGCCAGCGGGCTGGCGGGGTCGTCCAGGTCGCGCGCCGGGATGCCGCCACGCAGGTGGGCGGTGATGTCGTGCAGGTCTTCGGGCTCGCTGCTGTCGATGTAGCGCGGCAGGTTCAGGTTGAAATCGTTCTTCGCATCGGCCATCTCGGCCAGCGGCACCATCCGGGCGTAGCGCGGTACCTCCGCCTGCTTGGTGAATGTGTCGACGATGCGGTGGATGTCCTGTTCGCGCAGGCGGTTCTTGTTGCCGTCCTTGATGTAGCCCTTGCTGGCGTCCACCAACATCACGCCCTTGCGCGCGGCGGCGTTTTCCTTGTCCAGCACCAGGATGCAGGCGGGGATGCCCGTGCCGTAGAACAGGTTGGCCGGCAGGCCGATGACGCCCTTCAGGATGCCGCTGCTGACCAGCTGCTTGCGGATCAGGCCTTCAGCATTGCCGCGAAACAGCACGCCGTGCGGCAGGATGCAGGCGGCCTTGGCGCTGGCCTTCATGCTGCGCACGATGTGCAGCAGGTAGGCGTAGTCGCCCTGCTTGGCGGGCGGTACGCCCCAGGCAAAGCGCTGGTAGGGGTCGGCCTCGGGCGTCATGCCGGTGCCCCAGGCCTTGTCGCTGAAGGGCGGGTTGGCCACCACGTAGTCGTAGGTGCGCAGCTTCTGCCCGTCCAGGAACTTCGGGTTGGCCAGGGTGCTGCTGCCGCCCAGCACGTTGGCCGTGGGGAAGTCGTGCAGGATCATGTTCATCCGCGCCAGGCCGGCGGTGGTGACGTCCTTTTCCTGCCCTTCCAGCGTGATGTGCTTGCCGGCCTCGGCGGCCACCTTCAGCAGCAGCGAGCCCGAGCCGCAGGTGGGGTCGTAGGCGGTGGTGCTGGCCTTGGTGTTGGCGGGTGAGATGCCGATCACCTTGGCGATGACACGGCTCACCTCCGACGGCGTATAGAACTGGCCCTTGCTCTTGCCACTTTCGGTGGCAAAGTGGCGCATCAGGTACTCGTAGGCGTCGCCCAGGATGTCGTCGTGCTCGGCGCGGTTGTCAGAAAAGTCCAGCTCGGGCTTCTGGAAGATGCTGACCAGGTTGGTCACACGCTCGACCAGTTCCGAGCCGGTGCCCAGCTTCTCGGGGTCGTTGAAGTTGGGGAAATCGCTGCGGGCCAGGCGCGCGTTGGCATCGATCAGCGGCTGGATGATCTGGGTGTTGATCTTGTCGCCGATGTCGGGCTTGCCCTTCAGCGCCACCATGTCCTTGAAGCTGGCGCCCTTGGGGATGACCACCGGCGGCGCGAAGTCATCGCTGTCGGCGTACTTGTCGCTGATGTACTTGATGAACAGCATGAACAGCACATAGTCCTTGTACTGGCTGGCATCCATGCCGCCGCGCAACTGGTCGCAGCTGGCCCAGAGGGACGAGTAGAGGTCTGATTTCTTGATGGCCATGGGGCTGGAGTCTTGTTCTGAGTTCTCGTGTCGCAGGGGCGGATGAGGTCATGGCTTGTCGGCCGCTTCTGGTTCTGAAGTATCCGCGTCGTCGGCCTTGGGGCTGAGCCGCACCGACCAATGGCCACCAGGTTCCTGCTGCACTGTCAGAAGGTCATAGGTCCGCAGCATGTCCAGCAGACCCGAGTGCCCGTACACCTGGGGTGAAAAGGCTGGGTCAGTCCGTTTCAGATACTGACCCAAGCCGCCAAGGTGAACCTTGCCTTCGGAGGTGTCACTGGCCATCAGGCGCACGGCTTCGACAATGAACTTGGGGCGCCGCTTGAGGGCTGGCTTGCCGGCTTCGGGCTTTGGTGGCTCAAACTTCGCTGCCGAAGCGGCACCCGGGGCGTCCGGCGCGGCTGTGGGCTGCTCCGCAGCCGCAGGTTTGGTCCACTCGAAGAATTGGTCGCTGGCGTTTCGTAGCGCCGGTGGCGTCTTGGCCTCGCCGACGATGTAGACAGTTGCGCCGCGCTCACGCAGCTTGCGGCAGAGATAGGCAAAGTCGGAGTCGCTGGTGACCAGGCAGAAGGTGTCGGCCCGCCGGTCGAACAAGGCTTCCATGGCATCCAGCGCCAGAGCGATGTCGGACGTGTTCTTTCCCGACGCGTACTGGTATTGAAGGCATGGCGTGAAGGCCAAGCGCACTAGGGCCTCTTGCCACTTGTTGGCCAGGGTGCCATGGTTGCCGTAGCCCCGGCGGAGGACCACCCTGCCGAACTGGGCGACGACCTTCAAGGCATGCTCAAGGACCTCAGGAGACGTGTTGTCGCAGTCCACCAGAACTGCAACGCGTGAATCTGTCGATGTGGTTTGGGTCATGCCTCCGCCTAGTCGGTTGGTGCTTTGCCGAGCATCATCTTTGCTGTCGTTTCGGCTCGTTCGGGTGCCTGACAGTCAAAGGTACTCGCGGATGGAGTCGGTCGGCCTTCTCAGTTTGGTGCAATCTTGCCATCACAGCCTCCCGGCCCGGTCAGAGCCCAGCGCGCTGGCGGGCTGGTAGTCGATTCGCTGGCGGGCAGCGAGTGGACCGAAGCTTCTGCCTCGCACCAGCAAGGATGCCCGCAGCGTCCGTGCTAGAGTGAAGTCGGACTCGCGGACAGATTTTTTGCCATGCTTCATGGTATGTGAGAAAAATGTCCGGGGATATGCTCCTCGGCGTCCCTCGGGGTTGCCCTGCGTCTCGCTGAGCAACTGTGCGGTCGCGTAAGAGTGTCCGTGGGTCCGTTTTCTTTCGCTGCCTTGGCGCATGTCCCAACTTACACAGCTGAAGGCAGCAACCACACTCTCCGACGTAGCCCGGCTCCTCGAAGTCAAGCCGGGCATGCTGTCCTTCCTGCTGTACAAGAAGCCGAAGGCCGTCCTATACGCGAAGTTCGACATCCCGAAGCGGCACGGCGGCACGAGAGAGATTTGGGCGCCGGGCAAGGATCTGAAGCTCGTTCAGCATCGCCTAGCGAACCTGCTGCAAAACTGCGTTGAAGAGATCAATGCCGCGCGTGGGCACGTAGAGGATGGCAAGCGCCATGGTGTCGCGCACGGGTTCAAGCGCAAGCACACGATCATGACAAACGCGCGCGTGCACGTGACGCGCCGGTACGTCTTCAACGTGGACTTGCACGACTTCTTCGGCACGATCAACTTCGGCCGGGTTCGCGGCTTCTTTCTGAAGGACAAGAACTTTGCGCTTCAGGAGAAGGTGGCAACCGTGATCGCACAGATCGCATGCCATGAGAACAAGCTGCCGCAGGGCAGCCCTTGCTCGCCAGTCATCTCGAACCTTATCGGCCACGTGATGGACATCATGCTGGTCCGACTGGCCTCGGCAACAGGCTGCAGCTATTCGCGCTACGCCGACGACCTGACGTTCAGCTCGAACAAGAGCAAGTTCTCATCGCGCGTCGCGACGCAGGGCGAAGACGACAAGGACCTATGGCTGCCAGGTCAAGGGCTCAAGCGCCTGGTCGCCAAAGCTGGCTTCGGCTTCAACGTAAAGAAGACCCGGATGCAGTACCGGGACTCCCGGCAAGATGTGACAGGCCTCGTCGTGAACCGGAAGGTCAACGTTCCCGCGGCCTATCGCTACACCGTCCGTGCGATGGTGGACCACGCCCTGAAGAAAGGGGCGTTCGAACGCATCTTCAAGAAGGTGGACGCAGCTGGCGTCGAGACGACTTTCAAGCAGCTCGGGACGAACCGTCAACTCATCGGCATGTTGTCGTACATCGATCAGGTCGACCTCTTCAACCGCAAGCTCCGCGAAGACAACGGCCTCGAACCGCACGACACCTCGGGGCGAACTGATCTGTTCCGCCGGTTCCTGTACTTCGATGCGTTTCACGCGCTCGGATCGCCGGTCATCGTTTGTGAAGGTCCGACCGACAACATCTACCTCCGGCATGCGATCAAGCGACTGGCACCTACTTACCCGATGCTCGCTGCAGGAACACCGCCGAAGCTGAGCGTGCGGTTGTTCAAGTACGGGCAGCGCCGAACCAGCGAGATCACGCAGCTCACCGGAGGGGTGGGTGGGCTGTGCCATTTGATGAAGCACTATCACGCGGACTTCACCAACAAGATCAAGGCACCAGCCCCGAAGTACCCCGTCATCGTTCTCGTCGATAACGACGCAGGCGCGAAGGACATCTACGGCGCGATCTCCGGCATCACCAAGAAGCCGCGCCCGACTGGTACCGAGCAGTTCATCCACGTCGTCGGAAACCTGTACGTTGTGCCCACGCCGTTGGGTGCCGGCGGCGCCAAGACAGCGATCGAGGACTTCTTCGATGCGAAGACTCTCGCGGAGACGCTCGGCGCGAAGACCTTCTCGCGAGCCCCGAAGATCGACGATACGAAGCACTTCGGGAAGGCGGCGTTCGCGCGCGAGATCGTCGAGAAGAAGTCCGACTCGATCGACTTCAGCAGGTTTTCAGATATTTTGGACGGCGTGGTCGCGGTCATGGCTGACTACGCAAAGCACCACCCGTCGACACCGTAGCGCCCCATCTCGCGCCTGGCAGATCGGGACGATCGTGCCGCTACGGCGATCCCGTGCCGGTCGAGCGCTTCCTCGCCGACTTCACGTGGTCAGGGGGTGCGGCGTTGCGGTTGATGCGGTCCTCCAGGCCAGCCATGAAGGCGACCGGATCGCCGCCCAACGCGATCACCCAGGTCCTCAACTCGATCACGTCCAACCTGCGGTCGCCAAGCTCGCACTTGCTGACGTAGGTCTGCAACTGCCCAAGCGCTTCGGCCAGCTGAACCTGCGACACGCCCGTTGCAACTCGAGCGCTTCTCAGCTCTGCCAGGAGATGGGCGTAGTCGGAGGAATACGTGGATTGCTTCATCGGCGGCGACGTGACCAGCCGCGAAGCTTCCAACCTGATTTGGAATACCCCAAAATGGGGTAGTGATACGGGCCCATCTCCCTTGGGCACGCTGGAGTGGACGGGATGAGGTTAGACGGGTTCCTTATCTTGCCGGTCATCGGTGCGCTGCTGGTCGGCTTCGCCACGCCCGCATCTTCGCGCTCCTCGGTCGATCCCGCTCTTACGCCGAAGCAGATAGTGCACGGCTTGACCGATCAGAAGCTCGCTCACATCCCTTAGAACGGGCATGGCGGGTTCGGCTTAGCTGCGTTCAAGCCGTACCTGCAACCTCTCGAACTTCGACGTTCTTACCTAGCCCGTGGGCGGGAGTGGTCTAACACTACGAGACGATTCAGCTCACGAATGAACGCTACGCCGACCTCACCGGACGCTTCTGGAAATTTCTTCTGCTGCTGGGGCTGGTCCAATCGAGTGTGCGAATTCGAGCTACATCGATCATCTCAGGCTTCTTCGGATCCTTGATTGCACTGATGGCGGCCTCCTGAACCAGATCGCAGATGTCCCCCAGGTTGCCTTCGGATCTGCGAAGTATCTCAGTCAACATCGCTGGCTCTTTCAGGCCAGACGGCTTGCGAAGCGGAATCCGCTGTTCCAGCGTCGCGAGGAGTTGCCCCAATTCATCGTCTGCCTTCCATTTTGGCAACTCTATCGTGTGCCGAAAGCGGCTGGTCATCTGCTCGTCGACGGCGAAAAAGGTTCTAGCAGTGTCAATGCCGGCTGCAGCAATGTTGACCTTCGTGACATTCGTCAGGTCCTTGATTGCCTTTCGGAGTGCGTTCTGTTCAGCGACTGTGCCTCCGAGGGCGTCGTGCAATTCATCGATCAACAACATCCGAACCTGAAGGGTATTGAAGAGTCGAATGACTTGTTCCCTCAACACTTCCGGCTTGTCCGCGGGCTTGAATCTCGCGAACAGCGCAGTGAGGATTCGCACGTAGATGGCGCCTCTGTCGCGTCCATCAGGACAGTTGATCAAGATCACGGGCGAGCACGAAACGGATGAGTCTGGGTCTCGGTCAGGTAAGTGCAGGTTCAGAAAGCGTTCAAAGATGGAGCTTTTCCCGCTGTCGGGATCCCCGATCAAGAGAAGGCAGGGCGGTTTGGTGATGCGTGGCGCCTTGAGCAAAATCTCAAGCTTGCTGATGACGTTCTTGGACGCTGCCAAGTTGATCCAGGAGCCCTCCTGAATGATCGCAATCCGCTCATCGTCGGACAAAAGTGCCTGAGGCCTGGCCTTCTCTCGCAGGTGCAGGAGTTCCTGAGGGCCGCTGTCAGTCGTCATCGTCTTCGATGGGTCGGATTCTTGATGGATCGTAGCCCTTGATCGCGTCTGGCACTGGTGCAGGATCCGGCTCCCGTGACGCCGGCGCCGGCGCATTTGGCACAGCTGTGGCTTCTTGCGGCGGCTCCGTGGCGGCGCCCTTTCTGGCCTTTGCATGTTCGGTTCGTTGCTGTTTCGCGCTACGTGCCGCCCTGGTTTTCGCCGCGGCTGCGTCCTCGATCTTTCGCATCTGCGTGAGGATCTCGAACATCTGCCGCTCATCAGGCTTCTCGACTCCCTGCTCCTTGGCCAACTGCTTCACTTCCCTCAGTTCCCAGATGCTCAGGGGTGGCAGTGCGGACCTGACCGTGTAATAGCGCTGCGTGGACTCCTCGAAGAAGTAGATGCGGCTGACATCCCGCGGGTCGCGTCTGAATCGATACTCGATGCCGCGCTTGGGGTTATCGGGCTGAGTCCGGCCGATGTATGGGCGCAGGATGTCGTCGAAGTAGTTCAACCCATCTATTTCAACCCCGTAGGGGTTGATGACTCGCTCGTGGAAGGGCATGAAGTCGAGTCGCAGCTTTTCCGTGTCGGCCGGAGGTGGTTGAAGTCCACGACGGGGCAGCGTTTTGGTGCCCATCAACCCTTCTCTCCAACGTTGCTCGGGCGTGGTCCCGATGCCTGTGTGGACGACGTTGCAGTGGTAGTTGGTGAACATCAGGATGAGCCACTTCTCCAACTCTTCGAATGTCATGCACGAATTGCCGTCGGCGTCGTACTCACCTTTCTCGTCAGGTCCGGAGAACGTCGCCCCCTTGAGGGACTTGAGTGCCTCTGAGACAGTTCCCATCAGCCGTTCGATGTGAGCGCCGTATCGAGGCTTCTTCACTGGGCGAAGAATGAGGTCGATGTCGTACTCGTTACATGCGACGAGCAACATGTGTCCGCGGAACTCCCGTGCGTTGTCGCAGTGAAGAGAGTCCATCGTGCCGAAGAACGGCCACTTTCCACCGTTGGTGGGCCGCTGGCTGAGCCACTCATTCTTTGGCAGCATGCAGTGGGTCACGCACATTCCAGCTGACATGGCGGATGGTGGGTCCAGCGTGAGGTAGAAGCCCAAACAGACCCTGCTGAAAACGTCGATCGCGAGTGTGATCCATGCCCGCTTGATCGGCAGCCTGTGCACGTCGTCGACGATCATCACCGGCAGCAGTGTGTGATCCATCTGCACGATGGCCAATGGCCAGTTCGCATTCGGGATCGATCCCTCGATCTTGTCGAATTTGTCCTCGGCTGCTGCCGTTCCTTGGCGCTTCTTGACGTGCTCGCGCTCCGCGATCCAGCCGAGTCGAAGCCGAATCGTGTTCACCGCCGGCAGTGGCAACTCCGCGTTTGAGCAACGTCTTCGGATCTCCCTGGCCGCCGCCGCAGGCGTCGGCTTCTGCAGGGTGAGGTAGTCGTTGCCCACGTAGTCGCTGATGATCGTTTCAACAGCTTCGTCAAGACGACCCTGCCCGCGACCCCCATCCCGCTTTTCCTCGATGAGGGACGACAAGACGCACCCGCTGGCGCGATATATCTCGGCCCAGCGATAAAGGGTGCCGACGCTTACGCCTGCGTTTGCTGCGATGCTCTTGTACGAGGAGTCGCCGTGGCGCGATTGTTCCCAAAGCGCCTTCACTCGCGTCCGTTTGAACTCGGCACGCAGCCAATCGTCATTGGTAATGGTCTGCAGATCGAGCTGCCGCTGCGGGGTTGCGGCGATGGGCTTCGCGGCTCGCGGAGAGCTGAGCTGTGACAGATCGAGGACAGCGCGCTCGCCCGAGGCGTCCTCTCGACACATGAGCAGGTTGATGTCGAGTAGCTGCAGGACCGTGTAGGTCCTGCCATTCGCAAGAACCTGCGAACCGGTATCGAGGAACTGCCTGGTTGCTGCGCTCATTCGGCGTCCCCAGGTAGCCAGATGGGTACATCGGGAGAAAGTGGAGCGTCTTTGTCCATCGCGATGGTGTTGGAGCGCACGAGGCTCCAGAGGCTGGGAGCCAAGGCCTGCAAGTCGCTCTCGTCGTGGGCGATTCGGGCAAGCAACTCTTCCGAAGTCGAGTGCCCCCCGAGGTCACGGAGTGCCTTGAGCAGCCTGTCGCGCTGTTCGTCCGTCGGGGTGTGGCGCCGGTACGCTCGAAGGAAGTACGCGACCTCGAGCCGAGGCGTGCGGATGTGTGACTCGTCCTTCTTGACGAATATCCAGCCCCGCTCCTCAGCGAAGGCAATCGCCGCTGCGAACCTCGCTGCGAACTTCTCCTCGTACTTTTTAAAGTGCGTTGAGTGCTTCACCTCGGTTAGCTCAGGACGCCGGCGGGCCCCCTGCTTATCGTGGCGGAACCGGACCAGAACATCCGGTCTGTACGGTCGGCCCTTTGGAACGGGCACGCTTACAGGCTGGACTTCGAACGACTCGACAGTTGGGTCGTCGTGAAGCAGGACGTAGTAGTCTTGTTCCAGGCGGCCTTCCCACCCAGCTGGCTGGTTGCCTGGGCCGCGCGCGAGTCGGCCTGTCGTGACCAGGTAGTTCTTCGGTATCTTCCGTGCTGACACTCCGACCCTCCCGGGTTGGTGGCGTTCTCACCAACTGCTGGAGTATTTCGCAATGTCTTCTGATTTTCAAGGCTCGATCTGGTTGGTTTTTCGCAACATCTCCTGCGTTGCCATAGTGCCCGACGCGGTGGCTTGAGCGCCGGGCCTCAGCGCCCCAGGTTTTTCAATCGCCCCGGCTCGACGATCTCGATCCAGTAGCCGTCGGGGTCCTTGATGAAGGCCACGTCCTTCATCTTGCCCTGCTCGGGGCGCTTGACGTAGGGCAGCTGGTTCTCGTCGAACCAGCGCACGGCGGCGTCCAGGTCGGGCACCGAAAAGCAGATGTGGCCGAAGCCTTGCGGCTGGGCATTGCCGTCGTGGTACCTGAAGGCCGGGTCGGCCTCGGTGCCCCAGTTGTGCGTGAGCTCCAGGATGCCGTGCTGGGCAAAGGTCCAGGCGGTGCGCTCACCCACGTCCTGCGGCGGCGGCGCCGCGGCCGGGTCGGCGCGGTGCAGGAAGTACAGCGAGAACTTCATCTCGGGGAAGTCGAGCTTGCGCAGCACGCGCATGCCGAAGACGCGCGTGTAGAAGTCCAGCGACACGGCCGGGTCCTTGACGCGCAACATGCTGTGGTTGAGCACGAAGCCGTCACTGGCGGCAGGGGGATTGGCGCAGACGCCGGGGTGGGTTTCGGTGATGAAGTTCATGCGGGGGGTGGCAGGAGACGTGCAGACGTGGCGCCAGCCCCGGGCCGGGGCGGACGATGAGCCGTAGTGGCGCTCATCTGCCGGGCAATGTACCCGGCCGGCAAGGGAAAATCCCTTTAAAGCAGCTCGGCCAGCTGCCGATATCCGTAGCACGCGCCACAGCTCTCGTTCGGGGCATGGCGCATTCGTTGGCGGCGCGGCGCAGAACGCATTGCGCTGGGCTGTCGGCGAGGGCACAGTCGGGCATTGCCGCACTCTTCGGGCCGCCGGGTCCGCGTCGCCATGTTGATCAGGTTCCTGTTTATTGCCTGGCTGGGTTTGCTGGCTGCCACGGGCGTCCGCGCGCAGGCGCCCATCGTCGTGCACCACATCGGCCCGATGACGGGCGTGCTGGCCAGCTCCAACCAAGAGGCCCTGGTCGGCGCACGGCTGTACCTGGACACGCTCAACGCACGCGGCGGCGTGAGCGGGCGCCCCGTCAGGCTCGAGGTGCTGGACGACGGCCAGGACGCCAAGAAGTCGGCCGCGCTGCTGCAGCAACTGGTGGACGACAAGAAGCTGCTGGCGCTGCTGATGCCGCGCACCACGCCGTCTGCCGAGTCCATGCTGCCCATCGTGGCCAAGGCCGGTGCGCCGATGATCGGCCCGCACAGCGGCGCCTCCTTCGTCAACGACCCGCCCAGGCGCGAGGTCTTTCCGCTGCGCGCCAGCTACCAGAAGGAGGCCGAGCGCGCCATCCGCCAGCAGCATTCCATCGGCGTGCGCAGCTTCGGCCTGTTGCTGGCCGACGATGCCTTCGGCCGCGACACCCTGGCCGGCATCGACCGCGTGATGAAAGAG
The DNA here is from genome assembly GCA_022842305.1 of Rubrivivax sp. Classification (GTDB taxonomy): domain Bacteria; phylum Pseudomonadota; class Gammaproteobacteria; order Burkholderiales; family Burkholderiaceae_C; genus Rubrivivax. Next base: position 6,572 of record JALHPY010000013.1, on the reverse strand, counting down.
CTCAAGCTTGCGCCGTCCGGTGTGGCCATGATGGACAACCGCAAGTCCGACGTGAGCGAGGCAGTGGCATCGCTGGCCGAGAAGCGGCCCGAGGTGGTGCTGCTCATCGTCTCCAGCAAGGCCGCGGCCGAGTTCGTCAAGGCCTACCGCGCGCTGGGCATCAACCCCACCTTCATCTCGCTGTCCAACACCAGCAACAACGACTACATCCAGGCCCTGGGCGCGCAAGCGGCCGGGGCCATCGTGATGCAGGTCATGCCCTATCCCTTCAGCGGCAACACCGTGCTGGCGCGCGAGTACGGCAACGCTGCGGCCGCTGCCAAGGTGCCGCTGTCGTATGCCGGCTTCTTCGGCTTTGCTTCGGCCAAGCTGCTGGGTACGGGGCTGGCCCGCGCCGGCAGGGACCCCACGCCGGCCAGCCTGGTGGCGGCGCTGGAAGGGCTGGGCGAGTTCGACCTGGGCGGCTTCCGTCTGCGCTATGGGCCGGGCGATCGCACCGGCTCGACCTACGTCGACTCGACCATCATCACCCAGGACGGGCGCTACCGACGCTAGTGCGGGCTACAGTGCCGGGCATCCTGAAGCGATGGTGCCTGCATGAAACTCCTGCCCCAGACCCTGCCCGAGACCTTGCCCCGACTGCAGCTGCATGCCCTGCTGCGGCGCATGCCCAAGGCCGAGCTGCACGTGCACATCGAAGGCTCGCTCGAGCCCGAGCTGATCTTCGCGCTGGCGCAGCGCAATGGCGTGGCGCTGGCCTACCCGGATGTGGCGGCCTTGCGCGCGGCCTATGCCTTCAGCGATCTGCAGAGCTTCCTGGACATCTACTACGCCGGGGCCGGCGTGCTGCTGCACGAGGCCGATTTCCACGACATGGCCTGGGCCTACCTGCAGCGTGCCGCCGCCGACGGCGTGCTGCGGGCCGAGATCTTCTTCGACCCGCAGACGCACACCGCCCGCGGCGTGCCCATCGACACCGTCATCACCGGCCTGGCGCGCGCCTGCCGCCGGGCGCAGGCCGAGCTGGGCGTCAGCGCCGTGCTCATCCTGTGCTTCCTGCGCCACCTGAGCGAGGAAGAAGCCCTGGCCACGCTGGAGCAGGCGCTGCCCTGGCGCGAGCATTTCATCGGCGTCGGCCTGGACAGCAGCGAGCGCGGCCGCCCACCGGGCAAGTTTGCGCGCGTGTTCGCGCGCTGCCGCGCGCTGGGCTTTCACCTGGTGGCCCATGCCGGCGAAGAAGGCCCGCCGGCCTACATCCACGACGCGCTGGACATCCTGCGCGTCGAGCGCATCGACCACGGCGTGCGCTGCCTGGAAGACCCGGGCCTGGTGCAGCGCCTGGCCGCCGCGCGCGTGCCGCTGACGGTGTGCCCGTTCTCCAACGTCAAGCTGCGCGTCTTCGACACCCTGGCGCAGCACAACCTGCCGGCGCTGTTGGACGCGGGCCTGTGCGCCACCGTGAACAGCGACGACCCGGCCTACTTTGGCGGCTACATCGCCGACAACTTCGTGCAGACCTTCGACGCGCTGCCGCAACTGGGCCCGAGTCAGGCCTACGCACTGGCGCGCAACAGCCTGGAAGCCAGCTTCGCGACCGCGGCCGAGAAGGCGGCCTGGGTGGCCAGGCTGGACAGCTGCTTTGCCGAGCTGAACTAGACCGCCAGCGCCTCGGCCCCGGGCCCGAAGGCGTAGGCGTCCATGCCCAGATCGCCGTAGGTCAGGCTGGCGTGCACCCGGGGTGCCGGGCCGTCACCGCCTGCGCCCGCGGCCACGTAGAAGGGCAGCAGGTGCTCGTCGCTGGGGTGCATCAACTTGGCGTGCGGCGCCTGGCGCCGATAGTCCATCAGCGCCGGCCAGTCGGCCGCGGCGCCGCGCGCGGCAAACCAGTCGCGGAAGGCGGTGCTTTCGGGCGTGGCCGGTCGATCCGGCGGGTGCAGGCCGCCCCCGGCGAAGACGCGGCCCAGGTTGTGGGTGATGCTGCCGCTGGCCATGATCAGCACGCCCTCATCCGCCAGCGGCGCCAGCGCCCGGCCCAGCGCGAACAACTGCTGCGGCGACCAGTTCGGCGGCCAGGCCAGCGGCAGCACCGGCACGTCGGCGTCGGGGAACATGTAGCGCAGCGGCGTCCAGATGCCGTGGTCCAGCCCGCCCTGCTCGACACGGTGCACGGCGATGCCGGCGCCGGCCAGCAGTTCGGCCACGTGCGTGGCCAGTTCGGGCGCGCCGGGGGCGTCGTAGCGCATCTCGTTCAGGCGCGGGTCGAAGCCGCCGAAGTCGTACACCGCTTGGTGCTGCGGCGCGGCCAGCAGCACCGGCTCACGCGTCAGGCTGTGGGCCGAGATCGCCAGCACGGCGCGCGGCCGGCCGAAGCCGGCCGCGATGGCCGGGCCCAGGCGCTGCATCCAGGCGCCGGCCGCGCGCGGCTCGAGCGCGGTCATGGGTGAGCCGTGTGAAATGAACAGGGGTGGAAGGGTCTTCATGCGTTCATTGAAGCACCCCTGCCGCGGCCTCGGATTCAGCGCACTTGCACGGTCTATTCAAGCCCGTCCATCGGGGTGCATGCGGATCGGCTACCGTGCGGGCCATGAATGCTGTTCGAGTGCCATCGATATTTGCCCTGGCCTGGCGCCAGACGCGGCGCGATTTCCGCGCCGGTGAGCTGCGCCTGCTGGCGCTGGCCGTGGTGCTGGCGGTGGCCGCGCTCACCGCGGTGGGCTTCTTCGCCGACCGCCTGAACGGCGGGCTGCAGCGCGACGCGCGCCAGCTGCTGGGCGGCGACGCCGTGGTCGGCAGCGACCGCCCGACACCGCCCGAGCTGGCGCAGCAGGCGCAGGCGCTGGGCCTGCGCGTGGCGCAGTCGGCCAACTTCCCCAGCATGGGCCGCGCGCCCGAGGCCCAGGGCGGCGCCACGCGGCTGGTGTCGGTCAAGGCGGTGAGCGAGCTCTACCCGCTGCGCGGCCGGCTGCAGCTGCGCCCGGGGCCTGAAGAGCGCGCGCCGCTGTACGCCGGTGCACCGGCGCCGGGCACGGTGTGGGTGGACGCGGCGCTGCTGGAGGCGCTGCAGCTGCAACGCGGTGGCACCCTGCTGCTGGGCGACGCAGCGCTCACCATCGCCGGCGTGATCGAGATCGAGCCCGACCGTGGCGCCGGCTTTGCCAGCTTCGCGCCGCGCGTGATGCTGGCCCAGGCCGACCTGCCGGCCACTGGCCTGGTGCAGCCGGCCAGCCGCATCAGCTACCGCCTGGCGGTGGCCGCGCCCGACGCCTGGGGCGCGGCGCGCGGCGATCAAGTGGTGGCGCGCTTCGTGGCCGATGTCGAGGCGCGCATCCAATCGGTGCCGCTGCGCGGCGTCAAGGTCGAGTCGATGCAGAGTGGGCGGCCCGAGATGCGCCAGACGCTGGACCGCGCCGAGAAGTTCCTCAACCTGGTGGCGCTGCTGTCGGCGCTGCTCTCGGCCGTGGCCGTGGGCATTGCCGCGCGCGACTTCGCGCAGCGCCACCTGGACGACTGCGCCATGCTGCGCGTGCTGGGCCTGCCGCAGCGGCGCATTGCCGGCGCCTACGCGCTGGAGTTCGGGTTCATCGGGCTGCTGGCCAGCCTGACCGGTGTGCTGATAGGCCTGGCGGTGCACTTCGTCTTCGTCTGGCTGCTGGCCGGGCTGGTGGACGCGGCACTGCCGGCGCCCGGGCCCTGGCCGGCGCTGTTCGGCGTGGGCGTGGGCATGACGCTGCTGCTGGGCTTCGGCCTGCCGCCGGTGCTGCAACTGGCCGCCGTGCCGCCGCTGCGCGTGATCCGGCGCGACGTGGGCGCGCTCAAGGCCAGTTCGCTGGGCGTGCTGGCCGCCGGCGTCGGCGGCTTCACGGCGTTGCTGCTGGCGGTGTCGTCCGACCTGAAGCTGGGACTGATCGCCGTGGGCGGCTTTGGCGCGGCGGTGGGTGTGTTCGCGCTGCTGTCGTGGCTGGCGGTGGGCCTGCTGCGGCGCGCCGTGCCCGAAAGCCGCGCGCCGCGCTGGCTGGTGCTGGCCACGCGCCAGATCGCGGCGCGGCCGGCCTTTGCCGTGCTGCAGGTGTCGGCGCTGGCGGTGGGCCTGCTGGCGCTGGTGCTGCTGGTGCTGCTGCGCACCGATCTGATCGGCGCCTGGCGCCAGGCCACGCCGCCGGACGCGCCCAACCGCTTCGTCATCGGCATCCAGCCCGACCAGGCCGAGTCCTTCCGCGCAGCGCTGCAGGCCGCGGGTGTGCAGCGCTACGACTGGTACCCGATGTTCCGCGGCCGCCTGGTGGCGGTGAACGGCAAGCCGATGAACGGCGCCGATTACGGCGACGGCCGCGCCGCGCGCCTGGCCGAGCGCGAGTTCAACCTCAGCCACGCGGCCCAGCTGCCCGGGCACAACCAGGTCGTCGCCGGGCGCTGGGTGGCCGACGAGCCGGGCGCGATCTCGGTGGAGGAGGGGCTGGCGCAGGAGCTGGGGCTGAAGCTGGGCGACCGCATGCGTTTCGACGTGGGTGGGCAGATGCACGAAGGCCGCATCAGCAGCCTGCGCAAGGTGGACTGGGGTTCGATGCGCGTCAACTTCTTCGCGCTGTTCCCCGTGGCGGCCATGCCCGCAGAGCTGCCCATCAGCTACATCAGCGCCTTCCGCGCGCCGGCCGTGGCCGGCTTCGACAGCCGGCTGGGGCGCGCGTTTCCCAACATCACCAGCATCGATGTCTCGGCCACCATCGCCCAGGTGCAGCGCGTGCTGGACCAGGTGATACGCGCGGTCGAGTTCCTGTTCGGCTTTACGTTGGTGGCCGGGCTGGTGGTGCTGTTTGCCGCGGTGTCGGCCACGCGCGAGGCGCGCTCGCGCGAGTTCGCCATCATGCGCGCCATGGGCGCCAGCGCACGCCTGCTGGGCCAGGTGCAGCGCGCCGAACTGCTGGGCGTGGGCGCGCTGGCCGGGCTGCTGGCTTCGCTGGCGGCGGTGCTGGTGGGCTGGCTGCTGGCGCGCTATGCCTTCGAGTTTGCCTGGAACCCCTCGCCCTGGGTGCCGCTGGTGGGCAGCGCCACCGGGGCGCTGCTGGCGCTGGCGGCGGGCTGGTGGGGCCTGCGCGAGGTGCTGCGTCGCCCGGTGCTGGAGACGCTGCGCCGCGCCGGGGCGGTGTAGCAACCGGTCCGCCGCTTCGCGCAGGCCGACCCAGGCTCCTAGCGCTGGTAGGTACCGCCGCAGACGGCCGTTTCGCCCAGCTTCTCGCAATACATGAGCTTGGGCTCGATGCGCTTGCTCGCCGGGTTGGTGAACTTGTATTCCTGCCAGAAGCCGGCCGGATTGCTCTTGGCCAGGGTGATGCGGTCGCGCACGAAGTACTTGCCGTCCTCGTCCGTCAGGTTCAGCAGGTCGCGGCCGATCTGCTTTTCGTTGGCGCCGTGCGCCAGGCACTTGCCGTCCATGCCGTAGACCACCAGGTAGAGGTCGCGGTCGACGAAGGCGCCCTTCTTCTTGCTGATCTCGGCATAGGCCCTCTGCGCGCCATGGGCCTTGATGTAGGCCACGCCCTTGCGCACCATGGCCTGGGCCTCGTCGCGGCTGGCGCCCTTGGCGGCCTTGGCGGCCTGCGCCGGAGCTGCGCCGACGGCCAGGGCCAGGGCCAGAGCGAGGATGGGCATGGACAGCAGCGAACAGGCGGCGGCGTGGCGCATGGGGTGACTCCTGGACGTCGTGGGCCGCAACAACCGAAGAAGGCCAGCCCTCGCGGGCAGGCCTGCTGTTCGCAAGCGGGCGCGCAGCGATCAGTGGGTCGAGATCAGTCCCATGTCTTCGCTGCTCATCAGCGCCTCGATGTCCATCAGGATCAGCATGCGCTCGACATCGCCGTTCTTGATGGTGCCGATGCCGGTGATGAACGAGGCGTCCACGGCCGAGCTCAGCTCGGGCGCGGCCTTCACGTCGCCGGCGGTCAGTGCCAGCACGTCGGACACCGAATCCACCACCGCGCCGACCACGCGACCCTTGACGTTGAGCACCACCACCACGGTGAAGGCGTTGTACTCGATGGTCTCGCAGCCCAGCTTCACTCGCAGGTCGATGATCGGAACGATCACGCCGCGCAGGTTGACCACGCCCTTGATGAAGGACGGGGCGTTGGCGATGCGCGTCGGCTGCTCGTAGGAGCGGATCTCCTGCACGCGCAGGATGTCGATGCCGTATTCCTCGGCGCCCAGCCGGAAGGTCAGAAACTCGCCGCCGTGCGGGCCGGCAGGTGCCGCATGGGCCGAGGCCGCACCGACGGCGCGAGCCGCTTCGTGACGGGCAACGTGCGACGCTTCGGTGATCATTTCCATCATGCTTCCTTGAACGGTGTAGGGGACGTCCTGACTCTTATCGGCCGCGGGCGTCGGTTCTGTAGGCCCTGCGCGACGCGCGGAGCGTCAAAAAGTCTCCCAGTCGTCATCGCCCGCGCCCGCTGCGGCGTTGCGCGTTGCCGGTTGCGGTGCCGCAGCAGCGGCAGGTGGCGTGGCGGGCACGGCGGCAGGGGTTGCGGTGGCGCGCGACGCGGCCCGTGCTGCGGCGGCCTTGGCTTTGCCGGGCGCTG
>JALHPY010000012.1 GCA_022842305.1 Rubrivivax sp. | reverse complement strand
GCCACCGCTGGCCGCTGCCGCCGAACGGGCCAGGTCGGCCAGCAGCCCGGGCCCCGGCCGCACGGCGTCGAGCACGCGCCAGCGCTGCCCGCCTGCATGCGTCAGCTGCGCGCGCAGCCGGGGCAGCACACCGGCCAGCACCAGCGAAGTCTTGCCGCTGCCGGACGGCCCCGACACCACCACCAGCGGCCACTTCTCCACCAGTTCCAGCACCGCCTCGGTCTCGCTGCGGCGCCCTTCGAACAAGCCATCTGCCGCGTAGGGCTGCGCACCCACGAACGGGCAGCTTTCGTCCGGCAGTTCGGGATTCGCACGCTCGTCGAAGGCCCGCAGCTGCGGCAGCGCGTGGCCGCCGTGAAGACGCGACAGCTTGGTCGACCAGTAGTCGATCAGCGCCTGGCAGTCGCTGCGCTCTTCCAGCGCCTCGACGCGTTCGCCGGTGGCGACGGCGCGCTCGACGAAACCTTGCACCGTCGACTGCAGCGGGCGTAAGGCGCCGTCCTCGTCGATGGCTGCGGCTTCACCCGCACCCAGTGCCAGTTCTACCCGCGTCATCAGCGCATCGTGTTCGTTGCGCAATTCGAGGGCACCGCTGAACGGTTCGGGCTTGGAAGGTGTCATGGCTGTTCGACCTCAGGCCGTGATGGAGGCCAGCGCCGCCGCCAGTTCGCCACGCAGCTGGCCCATTTGCAGGCAGTACTCCTTCAGCGCCGTGTCACAAGCCCGAAAGGCGCGCGACACCTCGCCAAAGGCGGCGCGCAGGTCAGGCTCCAGCGTGGCGTCGTTGCGATCGGGATGCTGCAGCCTCAGGTCCAGGGCCTGCAGCTTGGTGCGCGCCAGCGCAAGATGCTCGCAACTCCCGGCAGCCAGCGCCGCGCGCAGCCGGCGCTTGGTGTCGTCCTCGCCGCTGTCCAGGCGCAGCAGCCAGTTGTGCACCGGCTGCCAGCCCGCCGGCATCGCCGCGTCGGCGCACGCCAGTACTCGGCTGCCGCTGCAAAGCGCGCGCAGAACGGTGTCCACCCGTTGCAGCTGGCCATGCTCGTCGACGCGCCGACGCAGTTCGTCCCCGGTGGCGCGCAAGCGCTCGATGCTGGCAGCGATGCCTTTGCGGTCGGCTTCGTGCTCACTGTGCGGCAGCGCGTCCAGCATGCGCTGCAGTTCCTGCGCCAGCAGGTCCAGGTGAACCTCGCGTGCCGACTCGGCGATCCTCTGGTCGAACTGGTCCAGGCTGCCGGTCAGCAACTTCTGCAGCGCCGCGACTGCAGCCTGCCGGGCGGACCGGCTCGGCTGCACCTGGGCGCTGCGCAGCGCCAGCGTGGCCGGCGGCAGGAGGTCTGAAAGCAGCGAATCGACGAGGTCGTCCAGTTCGCTGGCGGCGCGGAAGCGGCCGATCTGGCGGCCCACGTCGTCCAGCGTCGCCGCGAAACCGGCGTGGACCTGGGCGCTGCGCGAGGCCGTCAGCGGGTTCAGGCATTCCACCTCCACCCGGTGCAGCTGGTCGTGGATGGACTTGCGCGCCACCAGGCAGTCGATCTGCTCGCAGCTGCTTTGGAGCCGGGCGCGCGCCGCCCCCATCGCTTCCACTGCGCGGGGCTGCAGGCGCGCCAGCCGCATCAAGGCCAGCACGCCGAGGTGGTCACTGCCGCAGATCGGGATCGCGGCCAGCCCGCCGATGCGCTTGATCAGGTGGTCGACGTCTTCGATGCTGTGGTGCGGGTCGATGCTGGCCCGTTGGCATGCTTGCAGCGGTCGCAGCGCGGGCGGCAGTTCGTCGCCGGCCGGCAGGCTGCCGCGCTCCAGCACCACGGGGATCACGAGCGGGCAGTGTTCGAGACCGGTGCGAACCTCCTCGCGCACCCAGTCGTCTTCCTCGTCCAGGCGGCGATGCCCGTCGCGCGGCGGGTTCCAGTCGGGGCCGATCAGCACCAGCATCACCTTGGCGGCCTGCAGCGCCTGGCGCAGCGCGTCGGGGTACTTGTCGCCTTCGGGGATGTCGCGCGTGTCCAGGAAGACCTGGCCGTGCCCGAAGACCTGCTCGAACGCGCTCTGCAGATGCACCGGCCAGCCGCGTGCGTCGTCGCGCCTGTAGCTGATGAAGATGGACGGCTGTGGCATCGCGCGGGCAGGGCACCGAAGCCCATGCCAGCAATTTAGGGCGCTGGCGCGCGCGGGCGTTGAGTATGCGCAATTTGGCGCCCATGCAGTCACGGTGCCGGCAGCGCGCGACGCCTGTGCGCGGGCCGTACCCGCCGGCCCTGGGGCGGCAGCACGGGGCCGCCCGAGCAACGGGCCGCAGCATCCTTCGAGGCACGATCACAGCCAGGTCGCCATTGCGCCATCTCAAGCGTGGTGATGCGCCGCGGCCGAAGAATGCAGAGGTTCACCCGGCGCGCCGTGCGTGGCCGGGTTCGAGGAGAGCAGGCCGTCATGCACGACTGCACGCAGCCCGTACCAGGGTGCGCGTCCACAGGCCTGGTGCCGAGTGCACTGAGGGTCAGCCGCGCACTGGCTGCGGCCGGCTGGCTGATCTGTGGCGCAGGGGCCCCCGGCCCCGTACCCGCCGCGCCTGCCGCAGAGGGCGCGGCCGCGCCACCAGTCCCGCTCGAAGCCTCGGGCCAGTGGCCGGCTGCACGCTGGCAACAGCCGGGGTGGGACTTCGTGGTCGAACTGGCGGTGGACCCGTCGGTGGGTGCGACCCAGTCCGCCGCGTTGTCGCACTACGCGATCGGCGTCGCAGCCCTCCCGGTGACGCTGGTGCAACCGCAGATCGCCCTGGCCCTGCCGTTCTACCTGCTGCTCGCCGCACCGTGGCAGGCCGTCTTCAACGCCCGCGCCGACGCCTTGGCCCGCGTGCTGGTGGCCGAGCCGCTGCCCGATGGCGTCGTCCAGGCGTTGCGCGCGCAGTGGCGCCAGCCCGCAGCGCCGGCGCAGGCGACGCAGGTCACGCTGCGGCTGGCGGGTTACGGGCTCGTGGCCCGGTCGGGCCGCAAGCTCGAGGCCTTCGACAGCGCGGAGGACCTGTGCCTGGTGGCGCACGGCCGGCTGGAGGTGGCGCGTGGCGGCGGTGCGGCGCTGGCCGAGGACATCGCCATCGGGCCGCAGTCCAGCACGCGCGACGCCCCGCCGCCGCTGTGCGCGCCGCTGTCGCGCTGGGCGGCCGAAGACGGCCGGCTGCTGCGCCAGGCCACGCGCGAGATGGCCGAACTGCTGGCCGCCTTCATCGTCGACCGCGCAGAGCGCCAGCCATGAGCAGACGCCGCATGCACACCGGCCCGGCCTGGCGGCTGCTGCTGCCGCTGCTGTGCCTTGGTGCGGCGTTCACGGCCTGCGCGCCCTGGCAGACCCCTGCGCCGGTCACCGCGGTGAGCTACCAGACCGCGCGCGATCAGCTGGCCCGCACGGTGGGCAAGTTGCGGCGTATGGCCGCGCTGCAGCTGCGAATCGTGCCGCGGGGCTGTGCCGGCGGTACCGACGGCGCGGGGCAGCTGACGGCGCTGAACCCGACCGCGCGCGAGCTGCTGGCACAGCGCAAAGGCTACGAACTGCTCGAGCCCGACGCGGCCCATCCCCTGGCCGGCGTCGGCGACCCGCTGGGCGCCACCAGCGCGGCACTCGTCGCCGACCTGCTCGCGGCCAAGGACGCTGCCCACCCACCGGGCCCGACGCTGGCGGCCTGGCTGGGCCGGCTGCGCGACGTCGAACGCATCGACGGCCTGCTGGTGCTGAAGCAAGAGGTAGCCTGCCTGAAGTCGTCGCCGGCGTTGCGGGGCCTGGCGGCCCTGTTCACCTTCGGCGTCACCGAGGTCGTCGGTGCGGACTTCTCCCAGCCCAACGCCGAATTCCTGGAAGTGGCGGTGTTCGAGACGGCGCAGGCGCGCATGGTCTGGCGCAACGTCTACGGGCGCCTGGAGCAGGAACTCGTCAAGCCACCGGGCCTGCACACCGGCCCGGACAAGCTGGATGCCGTGCGCGCCTGGTCCATCGACCACGTGCTCGAGCCCCTCGATCCCGCGGTGCCGCGTCTGTTGACGCGCTGAGCGCCTGCGCTTGCGTGCCTGCGCAGCGTCCCGCTCGTTCGCGGTGATTGAACATGCCGTTGCGCACACAAGGCATGATCGGCTTGTTCGGGTGCGTGGCTTCGGTTCGCTTGACGATCTGGTGATTGGCTTGCAAGCCGGAATGCCCGAACCCCAGGCCTTGCAGCCGATCCCACCCACGACCATGAACGATCTCCCCCCGCCGGCCCCGCCCCACCCGCCCGACAGCACGCAGCCCGCTGCGGCCAGCGGCGCGACGTCATCGCCGCTGCCCGAGGCGCTGCCCCCTGCGCCTGAGCCCCAGCCCCTGCACGTGCCCGTGGACGTGCGCAGCGTCTCGCTGTCGCTGCTGGCCTTGATCGCGGTGTTGTTCGCGCTGCACGTGGCCAGCGCGATCTTCATCCCGCTGCTGCTGGGGCTGGCGTTGAGCTATGCGCTCAGCCCGCTGGTCGACCTGCTCGAGCGCTGGCGCCTGCCGCGCGCGCTGGCCGCAGGTCTGCTGATCCTGGGTCTGGGTGCGGGGGCGGGCTGGACGGTCGCAACCTTGAGCGACGACGCCACGGTGCTCATCGAGTCGCTGCCCGCCGCGACGCAGAAGCTGCGCAAGCTCGTCCATGCGCAGCGCGGCCAGACCGAGTCGACCATCGACAAGGTGCAGCGCGCCGCGTCGGATCTGGAACAGGTGGCCGCGGAAGGCACCGCGGCGCGACCGGCCCAGGTGCGCGGGGTCACCCGCGTCAGCATCGAACGCGAGCGCTTCGACATCCAGGACTACCTGTGGTCGGGCACGCTGGGCGCAGCGGCTTCGGCCGGCCAGGCGGTGGTGGTGGTGTTCATCGCGTTCTTTCTGCTCGCCTCGGGCAGCCGCTTTCGCCGCAAGATGGTCAAGCTCGCCGGCCCGACCTTTGCGCAGAAGCGCATCACGGTTCAGCTGCTCGACGAGATCACCGCGCAGATCCACCGCTTCATGCTCGTGCAGGCGCTCGTCAGCGTGCTGGTGGGCGTGGCCACCGGGCTGGCCTTCTACGCCGTCGGCCTGGAGCATGCCGCCGTCTGGGGCGTGGTCGCCTTCGTGCTGAACTTCGTGCCCTACCTTGGCACCGTGGCGCTGGCCGCGGGCTCGGGGCTGATGGCCTTCGTGCAGTTCGGCAGCCTGGACATGGTGCTGCTCGTGGCCGGCATCGGCATGCTGATCCATGCCGTCTCGGGCAACCTGCTCACGCCCTGGCTGACCAGCCGCACCAGCCGCATGAATGCGGTCACGGTGTTCGTGGGCGTGCTCGCCTTCGGCTGGCTGTGGGGCGTGTGGGGCCTGCTGCTGGGGGTGCCGATCCTGACGACGATCAAGGCCATCTGCGACCGCGTCGACGAGCTCAAGCCCATCGGCGAGCTGATGGGCACGTAGGCCGGGCCGCTTACGGACGCAGCGGAATCGGCGTGGCGCGGTCTACCGGCACGGCGGTGACGCTGTTCTGCGGCGAGCCTTCGATCACACGGTCCGAGTAGGTCAGGTAGACCAGCGTGTTGCGGGCCGCATCCACCATGCGCACCACGCGCAGGCGCTTGAAGATCAGCGAAATCCGTTCGCTGAACATCTCGTCCTCTTGCTTGAGCGGCTTGGGAAACGAGATCGGCCCGGTCTGCCGGCAGGCGATGGACGCTTCGGCCTTGTCCTCTGCCAGACCCAGCCCGCCCGCGATGCCGCCGGTCTTGGCCCGCGAAACGTAGCAGGTGACGCCCTTGACGCCCGGGTCGTCATAGGCGTCGACGACGATCTTGTGGTCGGGGCCTATGAGCTTGAACACGGTGTCGACTTCGCCCACGCGCTGGGCATGGGCAGCGGCGGCGCAGGCCAGCAGGGCCAGGGCAGTAAGGAGCTTCATGTCGGCATTGTGAGCGCTTCAGGTTGCGCGCAGAGGCAAGCGGCCCGTGTGGGCAGGGCCACAGTCGCCCTGCCGGTGCCTGTCGCATCATCGGGACCTTATGACACACCCGCTCTTCCCATGACGCCGCAGACTGCTTGCACGCCAGACGCAATGAACGCGCCGGGGCCAGCGCTGGTGGTGGTGTTCAACGTCGGCGCCGGCCACGGCGGCGCCGACGAGGTGCGCGCCACGCTGCAGGCCGGCTGCGCCGAGGCCGGGCGCACGCTGCACCTGCTGCAGGTGCAGGACCCGCGGAAACTGGGCGCCATCGCGCGCCAGGCCGTCGCGCAGGCGCAGCAGTGTGGCGGCATCGTGGTGGCCGCCGGCGGTGACGGCACCATCAACACCGTGGCCCAGGCCGCACTGGGCAGCGGCTGCGCCTTCGGCGTGCTGCCCCAGGGCACCTTCAACTACTTCAGCCGCGCGCACGGCATTCCGTCCGACACCGCCGAGGCCCTGCAGGTGCTGCTGGCCGGCCATTCGCAGCCCGCCCAGGTGGGCCTGGTCGGCGAGCGCGTGTTCCTGGTCAACGCCAGCCTGGGCCTGTACCCGCAGCTGCTGGAAGAGCGCGAGGACTGGAAGCGCCAGTTCGGCCGCAGCCGCGTGGTGGCCTTCGGCGCCGGCCTGGCCACGCTGCTGCGCGGCCACCGCAGCCTGCGCCTGCGGGTCGAAAGCCAGGGGCAGGAGCGCGAGCTGCGCACGCCCACGCTGTTTGTCGGCAACAACGCGCTGCAGCTGCAGCAGCTGGGCCTGCCCGAGGCCGAGGCCGTCGAATCCGGCTGCCTGGCCGCCATTGCGCTGCGCCCGGTGGGCATCTTCAGGATGCTGGGTCTGCTGTGGCGCGGTGCCTTCGGCCGGCTGGGCGATGCGGATGAGCTGATCCACGTCGCCACGCGCCAGCTCACGGTGCGCCCCAGCCGCCGCCTGGGCACCATCGGCTCCAGGCGCATCAAGGTGGCCACCGACGGTGAGGTGAGCTGGATGCGGCTGCCGCTGAGCTTCCGGGTCGCGCCGCAGACTCTGGACCTGCTGCGTCCACCCGCGCCGGCGCCAGAGTTGCAGGCAGTTGAATGACGCTGCTGCTGCAGGTCTCGGACCCGCACTTCGGTACCGAACGGCCGGCCGTCGTCGAAGCCCTGGTGCGGCTGGCGCTGGCGCTCAAGCCCCAGGTGCTGCTGCTGTCGGGCGACATCACCCAGCGTGCCACGCGCGCGCAGTTTGTGGCGGCGCAGGCCCTGGTGCAGCGCCTGCAGGTGCCGCACTGCCTGGCCGTGCCGGGCAACCACGACATCCCGCTGTTTCAGCTGCCGCTGCGCCTGCTGCGCCCGTATGCGCGCTACAGCGCCGCCTTCGGCGCTGAACTCGAACCCAGCCTGGAAGCCGACGACTTGCTGCTGCTGGCCGTCAACACCACGCGCTGGTGGCGCCACGCCGACGGGCAACTGTCGGCCGCGCAGGTGGCGCGGGTGGCGCAGCGCCTGGCGCGGGCGCGGCCCGGCCAACGGCGCGTGGTGATGGTGCACCAGCCGCTGGTGGTGACGCGGCCCGAGGACGAGAAGAACCGTCTGCACGGCCACGCCGCGGCCCTGCAGGCCTGGGGCGCGGCGGGTGTGGACCTGATCGTCGGCGGGCACATCCACCTGCCCTTCGTGCTGCCGCTGGCCGGCGGCGGCTGGGCGGTGCAGGCGGGCACGGCCGTCAGCCGCCGGGTGCGGCCAGGGGCCGGCAATTCGGTCAACCTGATCCGCATCGATGCCGCCGCCAGCGAACGCGCCGTGGTGGAGCGCTGGGACCATGATCCGGCCCAGGGTGGCTTCGTGCCGCGTGAAATGCACCGCCTGCTGGCGCCGCTGCAGCACCCTGCACGCTGACGCAGGTACAGGTCATCCTCGAGCGCCGGCCGGCGGACTGTCGGCCTGCGGCGCAGGCGCCGACCCGGCACGTCGCGCTGCCGCCTCGCTCAAGCCGTAGGCCGGCAGCGCCACGGCCAGCGGCAGCAGGTAGTAGGCGGCGCGGTAGGCCAGCATGGCGGCCAGCAGTTCATGCGCTGGCAGGCGCGCGCCCAGCGTGGCCACGACCACGGCTTCCAGCACGCCCAGATTGGCCGGCACATGCGTCACCACGCCGGCCACGGCGGCCAGCAGCATCGTGCCCAGCACACTGGCGTAGTCGATGCGCCCGCCCAGCAGCAGCCAGGCGATGCTGCCGATCAGCAACCAGTTGGCGCCTCCGGCCAGCGCCTGCAAGGCGGCCAGGCTGGCGCTGGGCAGCGGCAGCGTGTGCGTGCGCCAGCTCAACTGGCGCTGGCGCGAGAAGCGGCACAGCGCCAGGTAGGCGCCTGCCGCTGCCAGCATGGCCAGACCGACGGCGCGCAGCCCGGTGTCGGGCAGCGCCCACGCCGCGGGCAGCCGCGGCGGCGCGAACATCAGCACCGCGCCGCCCACCCACAGATAGCCCAGCCAGTTGGTGAGCATGCTGTAGGTCATGACCTGCAGCACGCTGGGCACCGCCAGCCCCCAGCGGCTGTACAGGCGCAGCCGCAGCGCGATGCCGCCCACCCAGGCACCGAAGTTGAGGTTGAAGGCGTAGCTGATGGCGGCCGTGCCCAGCGTTCGCTTGACCGAGAGCCGATGGCCGGTGAGCCGCCGCCCCACCAGGTCGAAGGCGGCGTACAGGCCATAGCTCACCAGTGCCAGCAGGGCGGCCACGGCCAGGCGGGCAGGCGACAGCGACTGCAGCGCCTGCCAGACGGCCGGCCAGTCCACCGTGCGGGCCTGGTCTGCCACCAGCGTCAGCACCACTGCCGCCAGGGCCCAGGGCGCCAGGCGTTTGAACCAGAGCCAGGCGCGTTGGCCTGCGCGCGGCGCACCAGGATCCGCCGCGGGCTGGGCCCCCTGCTCGGGGCCAGCGGGGCGGACTGCGGTCTGCGTGGTGCTCATCCCGGCTCGGGCCGCATCGGCACCACCCGCGGCGCGGCATTGGGCGAACGCAGCGCCCAGGCCGCGAAGTGGCGCATGGCGTGGTACACGATCAGGCTGCGCACGGCGATCCAGGCCGAACGCAGCGGCCCCGGCGTCGGCCACTGCAGGCGTTCGCAGCGCTGTTGCATCAGTTGCTCGATCTGCTCGCGCAAGTGCGTGGCGAAGGCCACGTCGCGCACCACGACATTGGCCTCGAGGTTCAGGCCCAGGCTCGTCGGGTCGAGGTTGCTCGAGCCGACGGTGGCCCAGCGGTCGTCGACCACCGCCACCTTGGCGTGCAGCGGGCGCTCGGCATAGAGGTACACGCGCACGCCCGAGTGCATCAGGTAGCCATACAGCAACTCGGAGGCCCGCTGCGCCCAGGGCAGGTCGGGCCGGCCCTGCAGCACCAGGTCGACCTGCACGCCGCGCCGGGCCGCGTGGCGCAGGTCGCGCAGCAGCCGGTAGCCGGGGAAGAAGTACGCGTTGGCGATGAGCACGCGCTGGTGGGCCGTGCGCACGGCGGCGCGGTAGTGGCGCTCGATGTCGTTGCGGTTGCTGCGGTTGTCGCGCGTCACGAAGGCGGCGCGCGCACCATCCGCGGCGTCGCTCCCGGCGTGGTCGCTCAGCCCAAGGTCCTTGTCGAGCGCGCGCAGCTGGCGCCACTGCTGCAGCCACAGCTGCCGCGCGGGCTGCGGTGCGGCCAGGCTGGCGCGGCAGAAGGCATGGATCTGCCCGACCAGCGGGCCCTCGATCTCGACCGCGTAGTCCTGCTTGCCCAGCGGCCCGAAGTCGGCCAGGTGATCGGCCGAGTAGTTGATGCCGCCGACAAAGGCGCAGCGGCCGTCCACCACCACCAGCTTGCGGTGCATGCGGCGCAGCATGTTGATGCGCGCCCCGAACAGGCGCTGCGCCGGCTCAAAACTGCGCAGCCTGACCCCGGCCTCC
Organism: Rubrivivax sp.; assembly: GCA_022842305.1. Classification (GTDB taxonomy): domain Bacteria; phylum Pseudomonadota; class Gammaproteobacteria; order Burkholderiales; family Burkholderiaceae_C; genus Rubrivivax. Next base: position 56,352 of record JALHPY010000012.1, on the reverse strand, counting down.
TGCAGCGGCCGCGTGAACGCCTCCGACAGGTCGGGCGAGCCCCAGCCATCGAACAGCACGTCCACCTTGGCGCCGCGGCCGGCGGCGCGCAGCAAGGCCTGCTGCAGCTGGCGCCCCACCTTGTCGTCGAAGAAGATGAAGGTCTCCAGCAGCACCTCGTGCTCGGCCGCGCCGATGCAGTCGAACACGCGCGGGTAGAAGCCTTCGCCGTTCTCGAGCAGGGTGATGCGGTTGCCCGGCACCCAGTGCGAATTCATCCTGCTCATGGCGGCACCGGCAGATCGATCTCGGCCGCCAGCGGTGCGTGGTCGGACAGGCGCGACCAGGGCAGCCGCGGCATGGGCAGCGGCCGCGCGGCGAGCACGCCGCGCACGTAGATGCGGTCCAGCCGCAGCAGTGGCCACTGCGCCGGGAAACTGCGCGCATGCTGCCCCCAGGTGCTGCGAAAGACCTCGTGCAGCCCGCAGGGTTCCAGCAGCGCATCGGCGCGCTGCCGCCAGTCGTTGAAGTCGCCGGCGACGATCAGCGGCGCGTCGACCGGCACCTCACCCAGCACCGTGTGGCACAGCCGCGCCAGCTGGTGACGCCGATGCGCCTCGGTCAGGCCGTTGTGCACGCACATCACGTGCAATTCGGATGAAAGCCCGGCAGCTGCACCCGGCCGCTGCAGCACGCAGTGCAGCAGCCCGCGCGGCTCGGCGCCCGGCAGCGAGACATCGTGGTTCTGGCTGCGCAGCACCGGCAGCCGCGACAGCAGCGCGTTGCCGTGGTCCTGGCCCGCGGCCACGGCGTTGCGGCCGTAGGCGTGCTCGGGCCACAGGGTGTCGGCCAGAAACTCGTACTGCGCGCCGGCGGCACCGGCGCCGCCTTCGACCTCTTGCAGGAACACCAGGTCGCTGCCCAGCGCGCGCACCGCCTCGCGCAACTCGTGCAGCACACGGCGGCGGTTGAATGCGGTGTAGCCCTTGTGAATGTTCACGGTCAGCAGGCGCAGGGGTGGGGAGGGGGACATCGGGGGCGGTCAGCCGGGAGGCGAGGCTAGGGTGACGACCGGCGGGGAGCGATCGCGCAAGCCCGGTCCGGGGCGACTCAGCGCAGCATGGCCTGACTGGCCGCGGCAGGCTGTACGCTGTCGAACTCACCAGTCGAAATGCACTGGCTCGCGCCCGGCCCTACGGGATCAACTGCAGCGTCTGGCTGCCCCAGCCCTGCAGCGGCCCCAGCGGATTGCGCCGCAGGTCCACTTCGCTGATGGTGGGCCGCCCGCCGACCAACTGGTACACCAGCGCGTCGTCCACGAAGACCAGCAGCACGTCCACCCGCCAGCCGGTGGTCACGGTTTCGCGCCGGAAGTTCAGGGAGTCGAGCCAGAAGTTGCCGATGCGCCGCCGATGGAGCTTCTCGACGGCGATGGCGTAGCCGCTGCATCGCTTGCCGGCGCGCAGGCAGTCGCGAATGCCCGGGTCGACATCCTCGGGCTTGATCAAGGTGGCGGCGGCAAAGCGTTGCAGCACGTCGGCGAAGTGCAGCACCGTGATGGCCGCATTGCTGTTCGGGTCCAGGCCCTGCGCATGCACGCTCTGCCGAGTGGCCGTGTACGGCGTCATCGTGGCCAGGGACTTCACGGCATCTTCGTAGCTGTTCCAGTCCGACACGACCTCGGTTCGGGAGCTGGGCAGCAGCGTGGTGCAGGCGCCGACGAACAAGCAACTGCCCAGGACGAGCGCCGAAGCCACACCGGTACCCTTGCGCGTGCAGGTCATGGCCGCTCGGACCTCAACGGTCGGGCCCGCAGGGGCGATCAGGCGCACGGGCTGTGATGGCGGCTTCCATGAAGTCCGGTGAACGGGCGGCGGTCATGCAGGCGGTTGCCTCGGATGCTGGGCAAGTCTCTTCTAAGTCGTGACAGAGCTTGCGTCTGTTCGCTTTCTAACATGGGCACGGGCTCATCGGGGCGTGGCGGTGAGTTCCCGTGAGGGCTGTCCGGGTCCGTGCGCTGAAGAACAGACCCGCTGGCGCCTGCCAGCCAGCATCCCTCTCAGCGTGCAGGCAGCGCCGCGCCGGCACAGGGCGCGAGCCCCGTGCCCGGCCCATCGTCACCCCCATCAGGAGAGCCCCATGAGCCCCATCGTCATCGCACCGCCCAACGCCGCCCCGGTCAATGAAGACCTGGCGGAACAGGCCCGCCCCGGCCACGGCATTCCGTCGCAGGACCCCACGTCCGGGGCACAGATGCCGCTGGAGCCCGCCGAGGCCGAGCGCGAGGCCCAGTCGGTGTTGATGGGGGGCGGCATGGTGGCTGGTGCCGCCACGGGCGCCGCCATCGGCGTCGTGGCGGCCGGCCCGGTGGGCGTGCTGGTCGGGGCCACGCTGGGCGCCGTTGCCGGCGCACTGGGCGGTGCCGCCGCAGGAACCATGGCGGACCAGCAGGATTCGGGCAACAGCGACGCGGCGGCCACCGCAGCCGTGAAGCTGCACATCGAAGACAGCGGCGGCAGCGGCCGGCCGGTGGTGCTGATCCATGGCTGGCCGCTGTCTGCCCAGGCCTGGGCGCCGCAGGTCTCGGTGCTGCGCGCCGCCGGCTACCGCGTGGTGGCTTACGACCGGCGCGGCTTCGGGCGCTCGGACAAGCCGGAATCGGGCTATGGCTACGACACCCTGGCCGAAGATCTGCAGCGCGTCATGGACCAGTGCGGGCTGCAGGACGTGACGCTGGTGGGCTTCTCGATGGGCGGCGGCGAAGTGGCGCGCTACCTTACCCAATACGGTGAGTCGCGCCTGCACAGCGTGGTGTTTGCCGCGGCGGTGCCGCCGTACCTGATGAAGACGGCCGACAACCCCGAAGGCCCGCGCACGGCCGAGGGCGCACAAGCCAAGAAGCAGGCGCTGGAGCAGGACCGCAGCGCCTTCTTCGAGCAGTTCACCACCGACTTCTTCTCGGCAAATGGTGTGCTGCAGGTGAGCCAGGCGCAGCGCGCCGAGGCCATTGCCCTGTGCCACCAGTCGGCGCCGCATGCTGCGCTGGCCTGCATGGACTCTTTCGGCACGACCGACTTCCGCGCCGACCTGCAGCGGGTGAGGCTGCCCACGCTGGTGATCCATGGCGATGCGGACGCGATCGTGCCTTTCGCAAGCTCGGGCCTGCGCACCCACCGGGCCGTGCCGCAAAGCCAGCTGGTCAAGGTGAGCGGTGCGCCGCACGGCTTGAACGTGTCGCATGCGCAGGCGTTCAACGCTGCGCTGCTGTCGTTCCTGCAGGACTGAGGCGCCCGGGCGGCGCCCAAGCCCATGAGCAGCGCCATGAACCCGTGCCCCCATGCATGAATGGGAGCGCCTGCTGCTGCTGGTCCTGCTGTGGCCGCTGCTCTGGCTGCAGGCGCGGTACGTCAGGCGCACCACGCCGCGCATGCAGGAGCCTCCGGGGCTTCGCGCCGGTACGGCCGGGTGCGGCCCGCTCCTGCGCCTGCTGGTGGCCGGTGACTCGGGCGCCGCGGGGGTGGGTGCCGCCAGCCAGGAGCAGGCCCTGTGCGGGCAGCTGGTCAGCAGGCTCAGCCGGCACCACACCGTCCAGTGGTGCGTGCTGGCGGTGAATGGACTGGATTCGCCGGGTCTGCTGAAGTTGCTGCAGGACTCACCCACGACGCGCTTCGATGTGGTCGTGCTTTCGATGGGCGCCAACGATGCCACGGGCCTGTGCGGCCCGCTGCAATGGGCACAGTGGCAGCAGCGTCTGGCCGAACTGATAGCCGAGCGCTTCGCGCCCGGCCTTCTGGTGCACAGTGCCGTGCCGCCCATGCATGCCTGCAAGGCCCTGCCACAGCCACTGCGCTGGTTCATGGGTCGCTGGGCGCGTCAGATGAACGCCACGCTGGCGGGCCAGATCGCAGACCAGCACAGCCGCAGCCTGCACTGGCACCCGGAGTCCACCACCAGCGCCGGCCTGGCCATGGACGGCATGCACCCGAGCGCCGCGGGCTACGCGGTCTGGGCGGATGGCCTGAGCCAGCACATCCTGGCGGCTCAGGCCGTGCCCGGCGGCGCGTAGCCCACCGGGTTGCGCATCACCATCGGTGGGCCAGCAGGCCGTGCCGGCGCGCCGCCATGCGTGCGCCGAGCTCGACCAGGTCCAGTGCGCTGGCCCTGGCCTTCGGGAAGATCTCGCGCTGTTCCGCCCTGACGTGTTGCTTCACGCGCTCCGACAGCGCCTTGACCTTGGCGTCGTAGGGCGCGCCATCGGGCTCTGCGCCTTCGAGTTGCGCGATCAGGTCCTTGACCGCGGCGTTCCCGACCGTGTAGCCGGGCGCGATCCGCTCGTCCTTGAGCGCGCCGTTCACGGCGGGATAGAAGATCTCTTCGGCGATCTGCGCATGCACGCTCAGGGCGGTGCAGAGTTCGGCGACCAGCGCCTTCTTGTTGCCCAGCGAGTAGGTGTTGCCGTACTCCGCAAACAGGTGGCCCAGCGCCTCGTGTGCGGCCCTGAGCATGGCGATCGCGTCCTTGGAGTTCGGTGGAGGCTTGTGCGGCGCGACGGTCCGTGCGCTGGTCACGGCAAGCCCTGGCGAACGCTGTGGAGTGGGCATTTGAACTCCTGTCGGCGACCAGCCTGTCAAACGCCGGAACTGCCGACGTCTCGTGCCGATCATGAGACGTGAACCGTAGGGCCCGGCAGCGGGGTGGTCTGTGCGGTCTCGCACGCCGTCGCGATGCGACAGGCTGCGCCCTGGCGCCGTCCGTCGCGCAGCGCACAGACCGCAGGAGCGGGCCGCTCGAGGATGGGCCAGGAGATGTCCAACATGCACGAAGCCCCTGCGCAAGCCACGCTCGAAGCCTCTGCCCCGACAAGCCCCGACGGACTGCTGGCCAACCACATCCTCGCGGCGATGACGCCGGCGAATCTGCGGCGCTGGCAACCCCAGCTGCAGCTGGTGGACATGCAGCTGGGGCAGGTCGTCTTCGAGCCCGGGAGCCATCTCGAGCACGTCTACTTTCCCCTGACCGCCATCGTGTCGCTGCTGTACGTGATGCACAACGGTGAGTCGGCGGAGATCGCGCTGGTCGGCAACGACGGTGTGCTGGGGGTCACCGTGCTCATGGGTGGCAATTCCACGACCATCCGGGCCGTGGTTCAAAGCGCCGGCAAGGCCTGGCGCATGCCGGCCCAGGCACTGGTGGCCGAGGTCGCTGGCGGCGGGCCCACCTTGCGCTTGCTGCTGATGTACACGCAGGCCTTGCTGACGCAGATGACACAGACCGCTGCCTGCAATCGCCACCACACCCTCGACCAGCAATTCTGCCGATGGCTGCTGATGAGCTTCGACCGCCTGGGCGCGGATGACATGGTGATGTCGCAGACGCTGATTGCCAAGATGCTGGGCGTCAGGAGCGACGAAGTCACCCCCGTCGCGGCCGCCGTGCAGGCCACCGGCGCCATCCAGTATCAGGAAGGCCGGATCAGGCTGCTGGACCGCACGGCCCTGGAAGCGGCCAGTTGCGAGTGCTATGCGGTGGTCAGGCGCGAATGCGACAGGCTCCTGCCAAGGCCGCCGCGCAGGTCGGGCCGGGCTCGCCCTGCGTAACGTCTGCGCCGGTGCTGAAGTCGTGCCTGGCGCTCCCGCTGCGGCGCGCCCGCCGCGATCTGCGGCACGCCTTGCCAGTACGCCAACGTACAGACTCCGCCAAGGCCCCCGCGTAACTTTCGCGACTTCAGCGCGACGAAGCCGCGGATCTGGCGCCTCCATCGCATCCGCAGGCCACGCGGCCAGTGCGTGCAGCCCTTGCCGGCGCGAACAGGAGTCCCCCCGTCCTGCAGAAGCTCAAGTGATGAAGGCTGCCCCTGCTTCGAGGCACGGCGCACGCTCCATCCTCCCCCGATTCTTCCGGGCCGCGGCGCGGCCCTCCACCTGCCAGGAGTTCACCATGAGCACCGCTCGCACCCTCGTCGCCCTGTCCCTCGCCACCCTTGCCACGGCGTGTGCCACCCCCGGTGGCATGCACGCTGCGCCGACGTCGCCGAGCGCTGGCGCAGCCATGGCGCCAACGCACGCAGCAGCCATGCAACCGCGCATGAAGGCCATGCACGAGGCGCACCACAAGATGGCCAATGCCAAGAACCCGGCTGAGCGTCAGGCCCTGATGGCCGAGCACATGAAGGCCATGCAGGATGGCATGGCCATGATGAAGGAAATGCACGGCAAGCAGGGTATGGCCGGCATGGGCGGCATGAGCGACGGGCCTGCGAAGCAGGCCGATATGGCCAAGCGCCATCAGATGATGACGGAACACTCGGCCATGATGCAGCTGATGATGGACATGATGACGCAGCGCATGCCCCCGATGCCGGCCACCCTGTGACGCTCGGATCGTCGAGGCCTTCATGGACCCGGCGGCCGTGCTGCAGTTGACCGGCCAACCCGAGGTCACCGCTGTCGCGACGGAGGTGCGCGCGCGGCTCGAACGGGTGCACGCAGCGCTCGAATGACCGCCACGGCTTGCCCACTTCGGCAGCGCTTCTGTGCGCCTGCCCACGAACGGGCGTAGGACCAGAGGCCGTCGCCGCGGCATCGGATCGCCCATGCTGCAGTGCAGCGTACGGCAACGAACGGACCCGTCATCAACACGAACCTTAGTCTTGGTTCAGACGAAGAGTGGCGCCGAGTCCCGGTGTTGCCGTTTCAAACCAGTGAGACCTGCCATGCAGTCCTTTGCCCATCACAGCCCAGCCCGCCGTTCGGGGTGTGGAGCATTCCGCTTTGACCAGACCCAGGCCGTGCCAACGCGCCGTGGCCAGGCCGCAGGCCTGTTGCGCCTGCAGCCGGGGCCGCATCGATGAACGCCGAAGCCTATGTGGCGGGCGCATCAAGCGTGCGCCAGGGCCAGGGCCAGGGTGCCCTGGGCACCTTGGTCAATCCGGACAACCTGCTGCTGAACCAGGTGCTGGCCTTGCTGCTGCTGGTGCTGCTGTCACCGGTGATGGGACTGGTGGCCTTCCTGATCTGGCGTCGTGACGGCGCACCGATCTTCTTCGGCCACTACCGCGTGGGCCACGACGGCCGGATGTTCCGTTGCATGAAGTTCCGCACCATGCTGCGCGATTCCGAGCCGGTGCTGGCGGCATTGCTGGCGAGCAATCCGCAGGCCCGTGCCGAATGGGAGCGCGACCAGAAGCTGTCCAACGACCCGCGCATCACGCCCGTGGGCAACTTTCTGCGCCGCACCAGCCTGGACGAATTGCCTCAGCTGATCAATGTCCTGCGCGGCGAGATGAGCCTGGTCGGCCCCCGCCCCATTACCGTGGGCGAACTCACGCGCTACGGCCCGGCACGCTGGCATTACCTGAGCGTGCGTCCCGGCATCACCGGCCTGTGGCAGGTGAGCGGCCGCAACACGCTGAGCTACGCGCAGCGCGTGGCCTTCGACAAGCATTACGTCGAGAAGCGCACGGCCTGGCTCGACCTGCGCATCCTGATGAAGACGGTGCACGTGGTGCTGGCGCGCGAAGGTGCCAGCTGAATGAGCGCGACCCTGGCCCACCAGCAGCCGTTCCCCCAGGCGCGCCCGTCAAGCGAGGGCAGGGTGCTGCACCTGGCCACCCATCTGGACCGCGGTGTGCAGGGGCTTCTCGGGCCGGCCACCGAGGCCCTGGCGCGGTCGGGCAGCGAGCAGACGCTGGTCCTGATCGACCACGTCGACGGTCGACGCCTGCTGCCGCACTTCGACGACCGCATCGACATCGTGCTGGTGCCGCTGCTGCGCAATCCGGTGGGGCAGTGGCGCGCGCTGAGCGCCGCCTTCGCCCGGGCCGTGCTCGAGCAGCGGCCCGGTTCCGTGCACCTGCACGGCCTGATCGCCGGCCTGCTGGGCCAGCGCGTGCTGGCCGGGCTGGAGTCCCGCGTCCCCGCGCTCTATTCGCAACATGGCGGCGGCGTGCGTTCTGCGCTCAAGCCGCTGGCCTTGCTGGCGCAGCTGCTGGGCCGCAGCGGCCGCGGCTCGGCCACGGCCCGGGCCATCGGCCACGGCCACGCTGAAGCCGAAAGGCTGCAGGCTCAGGGCCACGAATCGGTGGCGATCGTCGAGGGGCCGGTCGACAACGCCTACTTCGACGCCGCGCACCACGCAGCGCGTCACCCCCTGATCGTGTCCGCCAGCCGCACCGACGACGTGCGCAGCGCCGAGGCCTTCGACCAGCTGGCCGTGCTGCTGGGCGGCGACGGCATCGGCCTGGGCTTCAACTGGATCGGACCGCTGGATGCAGTGTCTGGCGCACGCTTGAAGGCGGCCGGAGTGGGGGTGTTCGACTCCGCGTGCCACAGCGAAAGGGCCACGCGCATGGCGGCTGCATGGATGTTCGTGGCCCTGGCCGGCCAGCGCGGCTTTCCGCAGTGTCTGGCCGAGGCCATGGCCTGCGGCCTGCCCTGCGTGGCGCTGGACACGCCGGAGCACCGCAGCCTGGTGCGCCACGGCGTCACCGGCTACCTGTGCCGCAGCCAGGCCGAGGTGATAGACCGCATCGCCCAGCTGGCGGACACGCCCAGCCTGCGTGAACGCATGGGCAATGCCGGCCGGGAACTGGCCCGCGAGCGCTTTGGCCAGGCCCGGTTCGAGCACGCGCTGGTCGCGGCCTACGCTGCCGCGTCCAGTGCAGACCTGCCCATGGCCAGACCCGTGCTGGTGCGGCAGGACGGCCAGGGCATCAAGGAAATCACATGATCAGCATGGTCATACCCACCCGCAACCGGGCGCACACGCTGCGCCTGGTGGCGCCCAGCTACTTCACCCAGGCCCTGGTCACCGAGATCGTGTTCGTCAGCGACGAGGGCGACGACGACAGCGAAGCGGTGCTCACGGCCATTGCCGCTGCGCACCCGGGCGTGCAGATGAAGTTCAAGCGCAACGCGCAGCGCCTGGGCGCTTCGCAATCGCGCAACGTGGGCGTGCAGGCCTGCAGCAACGACTTCGTGCTGTTCTGCGACGACGATGAGTTCCTCGAGGCCGACTACGCCCGCATCTGCCTGGACAAGCTGCAGCAATCGGGCGCCGGTGCGGTGTCGGGGCGGCGGGTGTACATGGAGCTGGGCGAGACCACGGCCGATGCGCTGCGCCGCTTCGGCCACGGCCTGCGCGACACCATGCCCTTTCGTCCCGTGCTGTGCGAATACGTCAACGGTGCGCGCTTCCAGGGTGACCGGCGCCAGCCCATCACCAACGCCATCATCCTGACCTGGCGCGCGCTGCTGCTGCAATACCCCTTCGACGGCGAGTACGCGCGCGGCAACGGCTACCGCGAGGAGAGCGACTACCAGATGAACCTGTTCGTGCACGGGCACGACATCTGGGTGACCAACGCGTGCCACAGCATGCACCTGCCCATGGCGCAGGTGCGCACCGGCGGCCAGCGCACGCAGACCTGGCGGCGCATCTACTGGTCCATCTACTACACGCACTACTTCTTCGGCAAGTACTACGCGGCCTATGCGGCGCGCCTGCAGCTGCGCACGCCGCGCTGGCTGGCGGTGGCGGCGTTCGCGGTGTTCAGCGTCTACCGCGAACTGCTGCGCCCGCCCCTGCACGCCGTGGCCATGGCGCTGTTGCGCCGCCGCCGCGCGCGGCAAGACACCGTGGTCGCCTGAGCCCCGCGATGCCGGCCAACCGCCGAACCTTCCTGTCGCGCGCGGCCCTGGGCGCGGGCATGGGCCTGCTGCCCGCGCTGGGCCGTGCCGCGCGTGCAGGTGCCGGCACCGAGGGCTTTGTGCCGCCGGGCTACCGCCTGAGTTTCAGCGACGAGTTCGATGCCACCGACACCACCCGCATCAACGAAACCGCCAGCGGCGGCCGGCCCGGCGCTCCGGCCTGGCGCAGCCGCTACCGCCACGAACGCCACACCATCATCAACAGCGAGAAGCAGGTCTACGCGGACGTGGCCTACGCCGGCAGCGGTGGCCAGGCGCTGGGCTTGCAGCCCTTTGCCATCAGCGGGGGTGTGCTGACCATCAGTGCCGAACGTCTGGACGAGCGTCTGGTGCCGCTGCTGGGCGGCCAGCGCTATGTGTCGGGCTGCATCACCACCGAGCTGACGCACTGGCAGCGCTACGGTTACTTCGAGATGCGCGCGCACATGCCTGCCGGGCGCGGCTTCTGGCCGGCGTTCTGGCTGCTGCCCAAGCGCGTGGCCTGGCCGCCGGAGATCGACATCGTCGAAGCCTCGGGCGCGCGTCCGCGCGGGGTGCACGTGGGCGTGATCGACGGCGTGACCAGGCCCAAAGATGCCGGCGGCCGCTGGCTCGACGGTGTGGTCGACACCACCGACGGCTTCCACACCTACGCCGCCGAGTGGACGGCCGAGGACGTGATCTTCTCGATCGACGGCCGCGTGCACTTGCGCGTCGGCAGCCACCAGATGCACGAGCCCATGTACCTGCTGGCCAACCTGGCGGTGGGCAGCCACGACCCGAACTGGATACCCGACCCCGACGCCACCACCCCTTGGCCGGGGCGCTTTGCCATCGACTACATCCGGGCCTACAGCCGTGGGTGACATGGAGCCCCCAAGCTCGCCAGCGCTCGCTACCCCCCGGCGGAGTGCACCTTGAGCACCTTGTCCCCTACCGCCGCGGCCCGGCCCATGCTGTGGTCCAGCCTGGAATCGCTGAGCCTGGCCCTCGTGTCCTTCGTGATGCTGGCCATGCTGGCGCGCTACCTGGACGCCGACACCTTTGGCCGCGCCGCGCTGGCGCTGGGCGGCGTGCAGATCGCCTGCTCCTTTGTCGAGAGCTTCTTCCACGACGCCGTGGTGCAGCGCAAGGACTTGCAGGCTCACGAAGTGAACGCCGCGCATACCAGCGGCCTGCTGGCGGCGCTGGCGCTGTGCAGCGGCTTTGCGCTGTACGCCTGGCTGGCGCCCGCACACGTCGGCGCCGGGGTCGGCGTGGCCGAACTGCTGCTGTGGATGTCGCCATCGGTGCTGCTGTCGGCCGCGGCGGCCATGTCCATCGCGCAGCTGCGCCGACACCTGGCCATGCGCCAGCTGGCCATGGCCATGGCGGGCAGCCGTCTGCTGGCCGGGCTGGCGGCCATCGCCGCGCTGTCGCAGGGCGCGGGGGTGTGGGCCATGGTCCTGAACCAGAACCTGGCTGCGCTGGCGCTGCTGCTGTTGCTGCTGCTGGTGCGCGCGCCGATGGCGCGGCTGACGCGTGACCTGTCGGGGCTGGCGCAGCTGGCCGGCTATGCGGCCTGGAACTCGGTCTCGGGCCTGATCAATGCCAACCTGAGCCGCTTCTTCCAGGTGGCCTGCGGCTTCGTGCTGCCGGCTGCCGTGGTGGGGCAGTTGTCGCTGGCGCTGCGCATCGTCGACATGCTGGTGTCGGTGCTGGTCACCGGGGTATCGCGGGTCACGCTGTCGCGGCTGGCCGCGGCGGCACACGGCGGCGGCGCGGTGGCGGCCACATTCCTGAGCACCACCCGCCAGCTGAGCTTCGTGATGGTGCCGGTGCTGGTGCTGATGGCCGTGCTGGCCGACCCCTTGGTGCTGTTCATCGGCCACGGCGGCTGGGCTCAGGCGGCCAGCCTGGTGATGTGGTTTGCGGCGGCCCAGGCCCTGCGCAGCCCCACCGCCCTGCTGGGCACGCTCAGCCTGGCGCTGGGCCGTCCCCGCATGAACCTGGTGATGAGCCTGACGGAGCTGCTCAGCCTGGCGCTGGTGTTGCTGGTGCTGCAGGGGCCCTTGGCCTGGGCGGCGCGGCTGGTGCTGGTGATGCCGGTGTTCCTGCTGCTGCTGCAACGCCAGTTCGGCATCAGCCTGGTGGCCGTGGCGCGGGTGGTGAGCGCACCGTTCGCCACCGCTGCGCTGATGGGCGTCGTGCTCTACCTGGGTCTGCCCTGGCTCACCGCGCTGGGGCTGTCGCCTTGGCTGACGCTGCTGCTCGGCGGCGGCGCCGGTGTCCTGATCTACGCCCTGTTTGCCGCCATCGTGATGGGCCTGCTGCGCCTGGCGCGCCGCGTGCCCGTCAGAGACTTCGCCATCCCCAACGCGGACCTGCCATGACCACCACACCCACCCTGCGCTGCCTGTGGCTGGCGCGCGCGCTGCCCTTTCCGCTGGACAGCGGCGACCGCATCTACTCGGCACGGCTGGCCGGCGCGCTGGCCGACGCCGGCTGCCATGTGCACTTCGTCGGCCTGGCCGCAGCGCCGGCCGACCTGCCGACGCCCCGGCCCGGCCTGGTGTGGGATGCCGTGGACGGCGGCTGCCAGCCCACGTGGCGGGCCCTGCTGAGCCTGCAGCCGCTGAACGGCGCGATCCACGCCACGCGGGCCTACCGCCGGCGCCTGTCGGCGTTGCTGACGCAGACCTGGGACGTGGTGGTGCTGGACCACTACGGCATGGCCTGGGCCCAGCCCGAAGTGCAGCGCAGCCTGCGGCAGCAAGTCCAGCCGCCGGTGCTGGTGCACGTGGCCCACAACCACGAAAGCACGCTCTGGCGCGACATGGTCAGGCTGTTCCAGGGCTCGCCGCAGCGCCGCCTGGGCCTGTGGCAGAACCTGCTCAAGATCCAGCGCGTCGAGCAGCAACTGGCCACGGCTTCGGACCTGCTGTGCTGCATCACCAGCGAAGACGCGCGCGCCTTCGAGCAGCACCACGGCGCCCACCGCTCCCTGGTGCTGACGCCCGGCTTCAGCGGCCTGCAGATGCCCGACCGCAGCCTGAACGCCGATACGCCGCGGCGCGTGGTCATGGTGGGTTCGTTTCGCTGGGTGGTCAAGCAGGAGAACCTGAAGGCGCTGCTGCAGGCGGCTGACCGCACGTTCACCGAACACGGCATCGGCCTGGACGTGATCGGCGACGTGCCGGACGCGCTACGCACCGAACTGGCCGGCTACGCCAGCGTCAAGCTGCACGGCTTCGTCGACGACATCGCGCCGCTGTTCAGGCAGGCGCGCATGGCCATCGTGCCCGAACTCATCGGCGGTGGCTTCAAGCTCAAGTTCCTGGACTACATCTTCGGCCGCATGCCCGTGGTCACGCTGGACGGCGCCGCCGCGGGTCTGCCCGCCGCCGTGCGCGAAGGCATGCTGGCAGTGCCCGACCTGCAGGCGCTGGTGGATGGCGTGGTCCGGCACATCGACGACCTGCCCCGCCTCAACCACCTGCAGCGCCAGGCCCATGACGCCGCGGCGGCCCTGTTCCACTGGGCAGACCGCGGTGTGGCCCTGCGCGACACAGTGATCGCGCTGAAGAAGGCCGGCGCGCGCATCGGCATGCCGGCCCGCAGTGCCCGGCCGGAGGGTCGAAGTGCCCTGAGCGCAGCGCCGGACCTCACAGCCACCCACCCCCGATCGGAACCACGATGAACGACAGCAGCGCCAACGCCCCTGTGCTGGCCACGCACGCAGGCAAGTGCCGGGGCCAGTCATGCACTTGAACACCGCCATCCGCGTCATCAGCATGGGCGCGGCGCAGGATCGGCGCCAGCGCTTCAGCGATGACGCCCGCGCCGCCGAGGTCGAGTGGTCCTACTTTGACGCCTTGCGCTTGCCCGAAGCGCCGCTTCGCTACGACGAATCGGCCGCGCTGGTGCACACCGGACGGCCGCTGCGGGCCGGGGAGATCGGCTGCTACGCCAGCCACCACAGCGTGTGGAGCTGGTTCATCAAGTCGGGGCACGACCAGCTGATCGTGTTCGAGGACGACGTCGTTGTCGATTGGGGCGCGATCCGCGTCCTGTGCGAGCGCGATCTGTCCGCCGACGGGATCCACATCCTCAGGCTCTTTGCGACCCATCCCACCCGTTCGAAGATCGCCCGCTACAAGCTCTTCTCGGACCACAGCCACCTGATGCGCCTGCGAGGCCACTGCTATGGCACCCAGGCCTACGTGCTGACGCGGCAGGGCGCCGCCGCCCTGGTCAAGTCCTGCGATGTGCTCAGCATGCCGGTGGACTGGGCCATGTCACGCTACTGGGACTACGGAATCGACAACTACGCGGTGTTTCCGTTCCCGGTGCTGGAACGGCTGGGGCCGTCCACCATCGCGCATGACGGCCCGGGCGTCAGCGCCGAGACCATAAGCCCCCGAGGCAGCAGGTTCGTGTGGCGCCTGCGCGAGCGCGCCTCTCGTGCCTGGGCCGACGCGCGTCGGGCGCGAAGGCCCTTCGGGTTGCCCAGCGACACGGTGGGCGCCATGTTCAGGCCACCCGAGGCGCTGCGCTATTGATGACGATGCGGCGCCGGGCATACAGCCCGATCCGCGCGCGCCTAGGCGATAGAGGCTGACGGCCTGGGCTTGACGGCCGCCAGTTTGTGCCTCAGCCAGCGACCCAGGGCCTGCTCCAGCCAGCGCCAGCTCCAGGCCGAAAGCGCCCACGACAGGGCCAGCGACACGGCGGCAAACACCAGTGTGGCCGTCCAATTGCCCTGGCCGTCGGGCCAGACACGCAGCACGGCGCGTTTGGCACCGAACATCACCAGCAGGTGCCACAGGTAGAAGCTGTAGCTGATGGTGCCCAGCCGCTGCAGCAGCGCCGTGCGCAGCAGCGGCATGGCGCGCGAGCCGGGCGCGCTCAGGCAGGCCAGGCCCACCACGCCGGCCAACAAGGCGCCCAGCAGCGGCAAGGCCTGGCCATGCCGCAGCAGACTGAACAGGTCGGCACCCGTGGACAGGGCCGCCGCATCCACGCTGCGCCACAGCAGCAGAAGCAACACCAGTGCCGGCGCCGCCAGCCACTGCCAGCGCGGGGGCGGCGTGAGCCATTGCGGCGCCAGGGCCACGGCCACGCCGATCAGGAAGCACAGCGCCACGGGCAGGTGCCAGAGCGCCAGCGTCCCCAGCACGGCCACCACGAACCAGCGCGCGGCAGCGGGCACACGATCCCACGTCGTCAGTACCGCCGCACCGGCGGCCGCCAGATAGAACAGCCACTCGATCGTCAGCGACCACGAGGCCGGGTGCAGCATGGGCAGCGGCAGCAAGGGCGGCAGCAACACCAGGTTGGCCGCGACCACGGCCAGCCAGCCTGAGCCGCTGAATGCGCCCGGCTGCGGCAACGCCTGGCCGCCCATCCAGGGCCACAGCAGGCCGATCAGCAGCACCAGGGGCATCCACAGTGGAAAGATGCGCAGACAGCGGTCGACCAGGAAGGCACCCACGCTGGCGTGGCGGCGCAGGCTCAGCACGATGACGAAGCCGCTGATCATGAAGAAGATCTCCACGCCGTGGGCCATGCTGCCCACGCCATAGGCCAGCAGCAGCTGCCAGGTGGAGTCGGCCGCGGGCACCGGTGCCAGGCCCGAGCTGGCGACGTGGAAGACGAACACCAGCGCCACGCACAGGCCACGCAGGCCGTTGACGTTGGCGTTGAAGCCGGTGGCGTGGCCGCTCAGGGCTTGCGGATCGACGCTGCCGGCTGCCATGTCTGGTACAGGTCACCGGCCACCGAGCGCCACACGCCCACCCCTGCACCGGCCATGGCGCTGAGGATGTCGAACAACTGCGACACCGGCTGCACCGGCCAGCGGTGGCCCAGCAGCCACAGCGCGGCCAGCAGCACCACCATCACAGCGGCCAGCAACGGCAGCCCGGCGAACAGCGCCGCAGCGGTGAAGGCCGCATAGGCCAGACCCAGCAGGTAGATGGTGAACCAGCGCAGCAGCTTGTGCGACAGGTACTTGTACAGCGACAGGGCCGGCAGCTGCTTCAGCCGCGGCCACAGCAGGCGGTTGACGTTGAAGGCCTGGCAGGCGATGCGCACCTTGCGCTGGAATTCCTCGCGCATCGACGACACCGATTCCTCGTAGGCGCGCACGTCGGTGGCCTGCACGATGCGGTGGCCGGCGCACAGCACCATGAAGGACACGTACATGTCGTCGATGATGTGGTCGGGCGGCGCCCGGTGCAGTGCGCGGCGGATGGCGAACAGCGAACCATCGGCGCCCATCACCGAGCCGGTGTCGGTCTCCAGCCGCTTGATGCCTTCTTCCAGCCGCCAGTACAGCGAACCGGTGCGCGCGGTGGTGGAGTCGGCGGCGTTGGTGTAGATGAGATTGCCGCAGACGCAGCCCACGCCGGGGTCGGCGAAATGCGGCTCCAGCCGCGTCAGCACCTGCGGGTCGAGCATGACGTTGGCGTCGGTGAAGACCACGATGTCGGCCTGCGTGCGGGCCACCAGCAGGTTCATGCCGTGCGTCTTGCCGGTGCGCTGGGTGGACACGTGCAGCTGGATGCGGTCGGCGTAGCGGCGGCAGATCTCGGCGGTGTCGTCGCTGGAGGCATCGACATAGACCAGGATGTCCAGCGTGGGATGCACGTCGCGCAGGGCTATCAGGTTGAGCAGCTTGGCCTCGATGACGCGGGCCTCGTTGTAGGCGCAGGTGCAGATGGCGAAGCTGGGCGTCGGTGCCGGTGCCAGCGGCGGGCCGGCGGGCCGCAGTGGCGGCGGCGAGCGCGCCTGCCAGCGCCGCACGGCCAGCAGCGACAGCGGATAGGTGACGAAGGGGTGCAGCGCGAGCAGCAGCGCAAGGCTGCCGATCAGCACCAGCAGCAGGACGAGGGGTGTCATGACGGTGGTCTCCTGAACCAGGTGGGGCCGCCGCGCCCGGCGGCAGTCGCCGGCCACAGCAGGATGCTGGCCGCGATGCCCACCGGGAAGGTGGCAAAGGCGCCGTTGACCAGCAGCGTGGCGCACAGACCCAGGCGCAAGCCCAGGGGGGCGCGCACGCTGTTGAAGGCGTAGACCAGAAAGCCGAAGAAGAGCAGGGCGCCGGTGACGCCGTACTCGAACAGCATCTTCGAGAACGACATTTCCGCCGTGGGTTGCCGCGCCAGGGCGGCATGGGTCGCAAAGCTGCCAGCGCCGGCGCCGAACAGCACGCGCTCGGGCTGCGGCCACCATTGCAGGTTGAACATGTCGATCCAGGCCACGAAACGCGCCGAACCGCTGGAGTGCACCGACTGGAACTCACTGGCACGGCTCAGAATCGGCTGCAGCGGCAGCAGGTCGCCCATCAGTTTTCCCATTACCACCAGCACCAGCGCCACCAGGGCACCCAGCAGCAGCAGGTCCCAGCGGCCCTTCACCACCACCAGCCCCAGCAGGCCGGCGGCAGCCACGATCAGGCCGGTGCCCGAGTAGCTGACCGCCAACGCGGCCACCAGCAGCGCCACCCGCCACAGCCGGCTGCGTTGCGAAAGCTCCAGCAGCAGGCCCAAGGCCATGAACTGGCTGAAGAAGGAGGGCTCGAGGAAGAAGACGCCGTTGGACTTGAAAGTGGCGCCGCCATAGACCACGGGGATCAGCGGGTTGAACTTCTCGATCAGCCAGGACGCAGGCACCCCGTGTTCCATGGGAAACGCCGCCGCCGGGCCCACCACGTACTGCAGGCCGAACTGCAACACGCCGCAGGCGGCGAAGAAGGTCGCCAGGCCGGACAGGGCACGCAAGGCACCGGCCAGCGGTGGCGTCGCAGTCGGCAACCGCTGCGCGCCATCTGCTGCAGTCGACGGTGCCCGCAGTTGCAAGGTCAGCGGCAGGAACAGCGTGGCCAGCAACGCGATGGACGTGGCCGAGAACGGCGCCGCGCGAAACAGCTGCGTGCAGCCCAGCCAGGCCAGCATGGCCAGGTAGACCATCAGCCGCCCGGTGTGCACCCGCAGCAGGCCGCTGGCCAGGCCCACCAGCGTGGCGCCCACGATCAGCGGCAGGTCCAGGCCCAGGCCCAGGGGTGCGAGCGGCGGCAGCGACAGCTTGGCCAGCAGCGTGACGGCAACGATGGGGGTGTACTGCAGCGCCACCCGCCCCCAGTCCCGTGCGCTGCCTGACGCGCGCGCGGCCACCGGGTGCGCCGGTGCGTGCCCGGCAGGCGGGGCGACGGGCGGCGCAGAGAACTCGATGGTGGCCAAGCCGCTGGCCGGTCAGCGGTGGTTGACGGCGGCGCCGACGATGGACACGCCCACTTGCCGCAAGGCGTCGACCAGGTGCCCGGTCTCGTCGCGGGTGGACATGCCAGGCGCACTGACCAGCAGCGCCTGTCCGGTCTGCGCGCTGACGATCTGCGCATCGGCACCGCAGGACCAGGCCGGCGTGTCGACGATGACGATGTCGTAACGCTCGCGCACCTTTTCCAGCACCGGCGCCATGGCGCGCGCCGCCAGCAGTTCCTGCGGGTTCGCTGGCCGCGGCCCGGCCGTCAACAGGCTGAGCGTCTCGTAGCCCTCGATGGCTTGCACCTCCTGGCCATTGCTGCCGTCGCTGACCAGGGTGCTGAGCCCCTGTTCGTTGCCGACGCGGAAGATGCGGTGCTGGCGCGCATGGCGCAGGTCCATGTCGATGAGCAGGGTGCGCTCGCGCAGCTGCGCGAAGGCCACTGCCAGGTTGGCGGCGACAAAGCTGCGGCCCTCGCCGCGGCTGGCGCTGACCACGCTGAGCAGCTGGGGCTGGTGCTGCCCCATCCACCGCAGCGCCAGCTGGGCGCGCAGGGTGCGGATGGCCTCGGCCACCGGCAGGGTGGAAGCCGTGGTGATGGCGAGTTCACTGCCCTCGGCCCAGCGCGGCGGGCCCGGGAACATGCGCTGGCGTGCCAGCGCGTCGGCCACGTCGTAGCGGCTCACCAGGCCCAGCTGCATCGCGGTCTCGCCAAAGCGCAGCTGCGAGGCGCGTTGCGCCTGGGCGATGGTGGGGATGTCGGTCTCCTTGATGCGGCCCATCTCCACCAGGCGCATGCCGATGGGTTTGTTGATGGGCACAGCGGCGGCGGTCCGCAGCGGCGTGGCCGGGTCGCGCAGGCGGACTTCGGGCGCGTTCATGCGGCTGCCCCCAGGGCGGGCATGGCGCCGCGGCTTGGCAGGCGCGCATGCGGCACCACGGCCAGCAGCGGCACGCCCCAGTGCGGCAGATCGGCCGTGTAGTGGATCAGCGGCCGGCGGCGGTCCAGGCCCAGCGCCACCAGCAGGCCCAGCACCGACCCCAGCGCCAGGCCCAGCGGCACCAGCAGCATCAGACCCGGGCGCGAAGATTCGGACGGAGCCACGCCCACCGTCAGGATGCTGGCCTCGGGGCTGGGGCTGCTGCCTTCCTGGCTGGTCTGCACCAGCCGCAGCTGCACCTGCTCGTAGGCCTTGCGTGCGCCTTCGGCGTCGCGCTCCAGCACGGCCATGCCGTCGCGTGCGCTCTTCAGTTGCAGCACGCGCCGCCGCTGTGCTTCCAGGCTGCCGCGGATCGAGTTCTCGCGCTGTTCATTGATGCTGGCGCTCATCTTCAGCGACGCGGCGGCGCGCGCCACTTCCTGGTCGAGCTCGGCGCGTACCTGCGCCACCTCGGCCTCGATGGCCACCAGCTGCGGGTGCCGCGAGCCCATGCTGCCCTTGGCCACCTTCAGGCGTGCCTGCGCCACGGCCAGGCTGGACAGCAACTGCTGCACCACCGGACTGACCAGCACGTCAGGGCTGTCGCCGGCACGGCCCTGGGCCTGCTCGCTGCGCGAAGACGATTCGATGCGCTGCGCCCGGGCCTCGATCTGCCGCAGGCTCAGCTCGTTGAGCGACGAGGTCTCGACGTCCAGGCGTTCGTCGCCGCCGACGATGCCGTTCTCCCGCTGGTACTGGGACAGCCGCGTCTGCGCCACCTCGAGCTGCTCACGCAGGGTCTTGGCCTGCTCGGTGAAGAAGGCCGCGGAGATGCGCGCGGGGTCGCTGCGCAGCCCCAGCGCGGTGGCCAGGTAGACCTCGGAGAAGGCGTTGACGATGGCCGCCGCCTGGGCCGCGTCGGGCCCCGAGTACTGGATGTCCAGCACGTTGCTGTCTTCCGCAGCGGGCCGCACGTCCAGCGACTTCAACAGCTGCCGCGCGATCCAGGCCTCGGCGTCGCCCTGGCCCTGGGCCTGGTCTTGCCAGGCGGCGTGCAGCCGCGGGTCATGCACCAGGTCGAGCCGGCGCACCACCTTGCGCGCGACACCGTCGCTGCGCACCATGCTGGCCTGCGTGCCCAGCACGTTGCGGGGCACCACGGTGTGCGCTTCAGCCACGCCCAGCACGGGGTTCAGGCCGCGCACGTCCAGCACGATGGCGGCGTTGGCGGTGTAGCGCGGGGGCAATGCGTAGTGCGCCGCCAGGGTAAGCGCCAGCACGGCCAGCAGGGCCCCGGTCGCGGCCCGCCAGCGGGCCGCCAGCACGGCCATCAGCCTTGAAATGTCCATCGCATATCCGCCTTCAAACAGGGGTGGGGCCGCAGCATCGTTGCCTCGACCGAAAGCCGCACGCCCTGGGCGCCTGAGCGGATGCCCCGGGGCGATGCAGCAGGGCACCGCCACGGGCACCCGAAGTCTGTTGCGTGTGCTGTCGAACGTCAGTGCGCTGGCCCACGCTGCAATCGTCAGCAGCCAGGCTGGTTTGTGAGCGGAGGTGTCCTCGTCGGCTGGCCGGGGCGGGGTGCCGCTCGCGCGCTGGTGCCCCGCGCGCTGACGCGCCGCGGGCCCCGGCCAGCTAGGGGCCTGTGGGTGCGGCAATGCACGAACCCAGCAGCCTGTCTGTGCGCCGACGAACGCAGTCTGCGCGTCAGACAGGTGCTGCGCCGGCTTACCTGCCCAAACCAGCTGCGGCGGGCGGCCGGCCAGAGTGGCTGCACACCTCTGCTGCGCGGACAACGCAGCCTCTTCTACAGGCCGCCTTCAGCTGTGTCCAGCCTGCCGTCGGCCACCGATCCAGGAAGCTACATGACCCCTATGAACGCCTTGCATGCTGCCACCGTCGCCCTGGCCAGCGCTTGTCTGCTGCTGAGCGCCGGCTGCGGTGGCGGTGACAGTGTCGCTGCTGAGACGCAGGACACCCGCGCAAGCCCCACACCATTGGCCTTGCCGGTACAGACCGATCCGCCGGCGACCGCACCGCAAGTGGCTGCGCCGCCGGCCGTCGCACCGCAGGTAGCCGCACCGCCGGCCGCAGCGCCGCAAGTGGCCGCAGCACCGGCCGCAGCACCGGCCGCCGCGCCGCAGGTGGCCGAGCTGCTGAGCAACGGCCAATTCTCGCTCGGGCTCGGCCATTGGGACACGCAAGACGCGGTGCTGGTGGCCAGCACGCAGCGCGCCGGTGGCCAGGCCCTGAGCATCGGTGGCGGCGCCACCCAGCGCATCGCCGCGCCATCACTGGTGGCGGGCCGCTCGTACACGCTGCTGGTGACGGCGCGCCTGGAGTCCGCGGGCGCGCCCGCACGCTTGAGCGTGCAGTTCCGCCGGCCTGCCGGTTCGGAGCTGATCCGCAGCCACCAGGCCGCCGTGGTCTCGGCCGATTACCAGGTCTACCGCATCGACTTCACCGCGCCGCCGTATGCCGCCATGGGAGAGGTGGCCCTGAACTCGGCGGGCCCGCGGCTGCGGGTCGAAGCGGTGTCGCTGCTCGCGCGCACGCCCATCGTGCAGACCGAGGCCGTGACATCGACTGCCGACTCATACGTGCCCGCCGGCTATGCACTGGCCTTCAACGACGAGTTCAGCGGCAGCAGCCTCGACCGGTCGAAGTGGTTCACGCGCTACATCTATGGCGGTGGCATGCTGGACCGCCTGAACGACGAGCAGCAGCGCTACCGCGACAACGACAACCACAGCGTGGCCAACGGCGTGCTGAGCCTGACTGCGCGCAAGGTCACGTCCACCGACCCAGGGGGCGTCAACTACGAGTCGGGAGTGATCCGCTCGGACTGGACCGCCCGCTACGGCTACTACGAGGCCCGCGTGAAGATGCCAAGCGGCGTGGGCCTGTGGCCGGCCTTCTGGCTGGCCTCGGACGTTTCAGCCAGCGGCGACCTGGCGTGGCCGCCGGAGATCGACATCTTCGAGTTCGTCAACAACGGCGTCGAGGACAAGCGCAACATGCTGCACTCGGGCGTCATCAGCCTGCCCAACGTGCCTTCCGATCTGTCCTATGTCGATCCGGACTTCAACACCCAGTGGAATTACTTCTGGGCGCCCTACAACTTCGACGAGGGCTGGCACACCGTGGGCGCCGAGTGGACACCGACCGAGGTGACCATGTACCTGGACGGCCGCAAGATCTACACCAGAAGCTACCGCTGGAACTTCCCTGACGGCACGCTGGCCGGGCCGGCGCACATCCTGCTGAACCTGGCCGTGGGCGGGTCCTGGGCGGGCCGCCACGGCATCGACGACGCGGCGCTGCCGCAGTCGCTGCAGATCGACTGGGTGCGCGCCTACAGCAAGCTGCCCTGAGAGCACTGCCCCCGACCCCGGTGTGGCCCCTGGCCACGCCGGGGCCGCTGCATGGCTTGACAATTGTGCTATGCTCGGCGCACCAGATCGCCGGGTTGAAAGCAAGATCCTGCGATGTGGCAGTCCTGGCGGTCGCGCTCGCGTCGCACGGCCCGCGTTTCTCCCACACCCCAGGCTCCTTCACCATGTTCATCTTCTTGCGCCCCTTGCGGCCCGTCTTCAGTGCCGCAGCCGCACGGCTGGGCTTCGCGCTGGCCGCCGCACTGGCCTGGCTGTGCATCGGCCTGCAGCCCGCCTACGCCGCCGATGCGCCGGCCAATTACCAGATCGGCGCCGGCGACCTGGTGCGCATCGCCGTGTTCCAGAACCCCGACCTGACGCTCGAAACACGCGTGGCCGAGAGCGGCAATATCAGCTTCCCCTTGCTGGGCGAGGTCAAGCTGGGCGGTCTGTCGGTGGCGCAGGCCGAAGCCGAGATCACCCGCGGCCTGCGCGAAGGCGACTTCCTGCAAAAGCCTCAGGTCACGGTGCTGCTGCTGCAGGTGCGGGGCAACCAGGTCTCGGTGCTGGGTCTGGTCAACAAGCCCGGCCGCTTCCCCCTTGACGTGGTGGGCATGCGCCTGTCGGAGCTGCTGGCGCTGGCCGGCGGCCTGGCCCCGGGCGCCAACGACATCGTCACGCTCAGCGGCGAACGCAATGGCATGGCCTTTCGCACCGAGGTCGACCTGCCGGCCCTGTACGGGCGCCTGCCCAGCGGCATCGACCCCGTCATGCGCAGCGGCGATGTGCTGTTCGTCGGCCGCCCGCCCATGATCTACGTGCACGGTGAGGTGCAGAAGCCCGGCACCTTCCGTCTGGAGCGTGACATGAGCGCCATGCAGGCCGTGGCCGCCAGCGGCGGCGTCACCCTGCGCGGCACGCTGCGCGGCCTGCGCGTGCACCGCCGCGACACCGCAGGCCAACTGCAGAAGCTCGAGCCCGACCTGGCCGACCGGCTGCAGGACGGCGACGTGGTGTTCGTGCGCGAGAGCCTGTTCTGACCGACCGGCGCCGCTGAACGCGCTGCGCCGGCCTGGCGCGGGCTGTCGCATGCGCCTCAGCTCCAGCGCAGCGTGAGTTGCGCGTTGCAGCCGGCCGTGGTGGCGCGGTAGCCCTGCGACAGCGGCGTCTGCGATTCGCGGCGCTCGTGTCCCAGGCTGCAGGCCAGCGCCGTGCTGCGCGTGGGGGCGTAGCGCAGACCCAGGCGCACGAGCGTGCTGCGGTCGCTGCCGCTGCTGCGCAGAATGCTGCCGTCACCTGCCAGGCTGCTGGCGGCCAGTTCGCGGTGTGCGGATTGCAGTTCCAGGCCCAGCGCGATCTTGCCCGTCAGGTCGTGCGCCGCCTGTGCGCGCAACGCCGTGGTCAGCTGGCTGTTGTCGCCGCTGCCGCGCAGGGTCTGTGCGCCACCGGCCGGCGCGAAGAAGGTGGTCTCGCTGCCGGTCTCGCGGCTCAGCGCCACGTTCACCCGGGTCTTGCCCGACACCGTCCATTGCCAGTCCATCTGGCCCGTGGCGCCGTTGAAATCACCCCCGGCCGCCGCCGCCTGGCTTTGCTGCGTGAGGCTCAGGCGCGCGTGCAACGCGCTCTGGCCGGTGACGGTCCAGTGCAGGCCGAAGTCGATATCGCGCCGCTCGAAGCCGCGATCCACCCCGTCGCTGGCCATCGGTACCCGGCCCCGCGTGAAGCGCGGGCCCACGCTGGCGCTGACGGGCCCCAGCGGGTGCCACTGCAGGCCGATGCCTGCGCTGTCCTGCGTGATCTGTTCAAGTTCGAAAGCCTGGGCCGTGTGCTGGACGCGGCGATGGCCCAGGGCCAGGTTCACCACCCATTGCGCCTGCAGGCCCAGCTGCGCGCCGGCCAGCGTCTGGTCTAGGGTCTCGATGTTGGCGCCACGGAAGGCGGGGTCGCGCACCGTGCCATAGGACGCGAGCTTGCGCTCGGTCTCGTGCGACAGGTTCCACGAAATCTCACCCTCGGTGGACCCGGTCCAACCCAGCCTGGCGCGGTAGCCCAGGTTGTTCAACTCGCGCCGGGCCTGGTACTGGTTGTCACGCAGGCTTGCATGCGCCAGCAGGCGGTGGCGGCCATAGCGCTGATCGATGTCGCCGAACAGCTGCGCAATGGTGTGGCGGTCTGATTGTGTCTGGCCCGGCGGGGCGCGAAAGACGTTGTCGTCGTGCTCCAGGCCCAGAGCGACCCCGGCGCTGTAGGGGCTGGCCTCTGCGGCGCCCGGGTCACCTTGCGCCACGGCGCCGCCGGCCACGACGCAAAGCGCAGCGGCGGCCATCCGGCGCATGCGCCGGCCGAAGCGTCGCGCGCAACGGGAGTGCCCTGTCGGGCCTTGCGGGGTATGTGTGTTCATGCGTCTGGCAAACCATGGTCTGCTGGGTTGGTGTGTCGATGGGACAGGGCCCGCCGCGCGTCATCGGTTGCGAGGCCTGGGAAGGGCGCGTCGTGCCGTGTGCGTGCCCACCGATCTACCGCGAAGCCGATTCCGTCGGGCGCGCAGCGGCGTGCAAGCCGTGGTGCGGCAGCGACTGCGGTAATGGACGACATCGAACAAGCGGGCCGCACCCCCGGGCTGCCCTTTCGCAGCCCGACGTCATGCTCGCCGCAGCCCCTCGTGTGGTCTGTTCGATACCGAACATGCAGGCGCGTCGGGGCGACGCGCGGGGCGCTGCTCGCCGGGCCGTGTGTGCGGCCGGGCAGTCCCTTGCGCCGGACGCTCAGGCAGAGCCGGCGCGCGGCAACGCCATGAAGAAGCGCACCATCTCAGCCGACGCGTCCGGGCCGTTGGCGTCGGTGAAGGAGCCACTCGTGTGGCCGCCCGACCAGGCGTGGCCCGCGCCGTGCAGTGTCCAGCTTTCGATTCGCGCCTGCCCCTCGGTGTCGGCGTGGATCGTGCGGCTGAAGCGCCGGCCGCCCGGCGAGACGCCAGACTGGGTGCTGGTCAGCAGGCCTGTGCCCCCCGCCAATGCGCCGTGCGCGTCATGCGCCTGCTGCGCGATGTGGTCGCCGTTGGTCTGCTGCACCGTGTGGTCGCGATCACCGTGGAACACGATGACGGGCACCGCCTGTATGGCCTTCCCGCGCGATGTTCCGGCCCCATCGGAAAAGCTCATCAGCCCCGGCAGCCCGCTGCGCCCCCCCTTCATGGCAGCCAGTGCCGACGAGATGTCGTGCGCACTGCCGTAGGGCAGGCCTGAATGGGCTCCGACGCCGGCAAACAATTCCGGGTGGGTTTCGCCCAGCACCACGGCCATCGCAGCACCGGCCGACAGCCCCGCAACGAAGATGCGACGCGGGTCGGCTCCGTGCCTTTGTGCGACCTCGCGCACGATGCCGGCGATCAGCGAAGGCTCACCCGCGCCGCGCAGCTGGTCCTGGGGCTTGAACCAGTTCCAGCACTTCGATGCGTTGGCCTGCGCGGCTTGCTCGGGATACACGACCAGGAAGCCGTGCTCGTCCGCAAGCCGGTTCATCTGGGTGCCCGCCGCGAAGTCGTCTGCCGACTGGGTACAGCCGTGCAGCATCACGATCATGGCGCGCTGCCCTTCGGACTTGCCCGCCGGAACGTAGACCTTGTACGCCCGCATGCCGGCGTCGTTGCTGTAGGCGCAGGTCTCGAAGCTGCTCGGCTCTTGCTGCGTGTCACGGATCGTCGGGCTGGGGCCCCTTCTGGCGCGGGTGTCCTTCCCAGCGGGGACGACGCGTGCAGCGACATCGATGACGGACGCGCGGGCCAAGCCCGGGGCTGCCGCGGCCATGCACCCGGTGCCCAGCGCGCGCCGGATGGTCTCGGTCACGTCACGCAGCGGGCCCGCCGTGGTGTCGAGCCCCGCGGACGTGAGTGCCTGTTGAATCGTCGCGTTGATCGCATCGGCGTCAAAGGTCGGTGCTCGGGCGTTGAATGGGTTCTTCATGATGTTCTTTCGACTGATTGCGTGGCGGGTTTAGTGGATTCGATCGGACAGGGCAATTCGCACGCCTGGACTTGCCTGGAACGCGCCGAGCACGGTCACGGATTCGATGGCGGCGCGCGCCAGTTCCGGCGTCACGTCGTCGGCGATGCGGGCGAGCCCGACCACCTGCACCTGCAGTCGCTGCCCCGCGGCCACCACCGTCTCGAGGTCGGCGCGGCTGTAGTGCTGAAGGCCCACCGTGAGCGTCCTCCGGGCCACGGTCTGCCTGACCGTGTCGGCATGCAGCGCCAGCTGGTTGCGCAGTGCCGTCCGCATGAGGTCCGAGCGGTTGGAATAAAAGCCCTCCTGAACCAGAAGGTCGACATGGCCCAGGTCGACCACGCCGACATTGACCGTCATCTTCTCGGTTTCCCCGGTGCGTTGCCTGGGTTCGACTGCCGCGCTGCTGTTCTTCATATCATCCACGTAGATTCCAAATGGAATCCAATTGGAGCATACAACGGTGTCTTTGGCGGTTGGACGGGCGCAAGACCACTTTGACAAGCGTGCGCCAAAGGCCGTCAGCCCGATGACCCGGGCCCGTTGCAGGATTCACCCAGGCAAGCCCAGTCTGCTCCTGGGCGACGAGCGAATCGGTGTGGTATCGCACTGACCTGCGCCGCCCGGTGCGTGAGCATCCGGCCCCGGCGCATCCGATGACCTCATTCGACTTCGACCTGAAAGACACCCTCGGCTGAAGGCCGAATTGGCCGAATTGAACGAGATCGCATTGAGGGGCTGTGGACCGACTTGCTTGCCTCTATTCACTTCATTGGAACCATGCGCACGCAACCCGACTCAGTATTGGCCCACGCCGAGGCGCGCAATGATGAACTCGAATCAGTAGCAACCTATTGCAATTAGCGTTCTGGTGCTTCAATTGAACGGCCTCACATGAAATTCTGGCCTGGTGCTGTTTCGCAGACCCTATCGCCCGGCGGCATGAACCTCGTGCTGCTGTCCGGCGCCCCTCGGGCCCATTGCGGGCTCCAGCGCGAACACGCGATGGACCAGAGGCGGCGCTTTCGACGCAGATCGACAACATCCTGTTGTCACTGCAATTCCCGTTAGCTCCCAAGGAATCACCATGCAAGAAAACATCACTCAAGCCCAGACTCAGCCCTTCATCAAGCTGGCACAGTCCAACATGGAACTGCTCAGCCGCTTCTCGTCATCGCCGGAGATCACGGCGCAGGCGACCCATCTGTTTCAGCAGGCCACCGAGTCGTCCAGGAGCCTGATGCAATCGGGCGCCTTCGCCCAGATGATGCAAGGCATGCTGAAGAATTACAGCGAGTTCTTCATGGAAATGAACCATAACGCCATGACGCTGCTGGGCCAGGGCCAGGCGGCGATGGTGCGCCAGGTGGAAGAGGCCAGCGAGAACGTCATCGATGCAACTGAAACGCGCGCGCGTCGTCCGCGCCAGGCCGCTTGATCGCCTGACGCGCATCGGCCCTGGCCGCGCAGCAAGACCTGGTCTTGCTGCGCGGCCCTTTGCCGATGCCGCTGGTCAAGCCGGCGTGCGCGGCAGGTGGATCGTGAACACCGTGCCCGCTTCGGCCGAAGACTCCACCGAGATCGTGCCGCCATGTGCGAGCACGATCTCGCGCACGACGAACAGGCCCAGTCCCAGGCTGGTCCGGGAGCGCTCGTGCACTTCCGAACTGGTATTCGGCGCCTGAACCAGTGGCTCGAAGATGCTTTGCAGCGCGTCCGATGGGATCGGATCGCCCGAATTGCAGACCTTCAGAACGACGGCGTCCGCTTCGCCGTCGGCCGTGAGCGAGACCGGTGACAGCCGATTGCCGTGCTGAACGGCATTGCTCAGCAGATTCGACAGCGCCTGCTGCATGCGGGCAGCGTCGGCCTGCAGGCTCAGATCGCCCGAGATCCGCTGCACGAACTGCTGCTCGGGATTGCCGGCTCGAATGTCCTCGAGCGAGGCCTCGCACACCGGCCCCAGATCGCAGCCCGTCCGCTCGATCGGTATGCCGGCGCCCAGGCGTGTGCGCGTGTACTCCAGCAGATCGGTGATCAGGCGCTTCATGCCGCGCGAGGCGCGCTTGATGCGCGCTGCAGCGCTTTGCCGGGCCGACTCCGACAAGTCGGCCTTGGCAAGCACCATTGCAGACATGTCGATGCCCGACAGCGGGCCGCGCAGATCATGGCCCAGCACGGCCAGGAACATGTCACGCGACGCACCCACTTCACTCGAGTAGCGTTGCACCGACTGCGCCAGTGCCTTGTCCATGCCTTCATTGAAGCGCGTCACCTCTTCGATGGCAGAGGGATCGGCCGCTGGGCCTTCTGACCTTTGCCAGAACGCCATGACGCTGGCACGCATGGCGCGAAACTCGGCGAACAGCTGAACCAGGTCGAAGCCCGCCATCTGCCGCAGCGCGCCGTGCTCAGCCGCCGCGCTGGTGGTGGACGCTTCGCTGGGCGCAATGTCCTGGGACTGGTCGGCCCTTTCCTGCTCGGAATGCCGAAGCTCCATATCGTCGGCGATGGCCAGAAGGATCTCTCGGCTGTGGTCACGCAAGGCCAGCGCAGACATGGTGCGACCCGCTGGAAGCTTGCGGGCAAAGGACTCCCAGTCGGCGACGATGGCGTCCAGGTTGTCCTTGATGAATACGCTCAGTTTCATGCGCGGTTCCTGCAAACTGTTGTTCCCCGGGGGAGGCGCGCAATCGGTGGGCGGCATGTCGCACCGGCTGGCATGACCTGCCCATCCGAACTCGCAGCATCATCGGAGCCACAGTTCACGCAGACTGTGCGCTGTCACACAAAGCGGCGTCTGCGGTGATGTTGATGACCGAGCGCTGAATTCCGACTTGGAGTTAGCGATGTTCGAGACCCGCTGCCTACACCCACTCACGGCATCGGACTACAAGGTTCAATCATTAGCGCCCTTATGGTTGAGTTCTCGCCAGCCCATTGGGTTTGGCCCTGAACGTACCTCTGTTTCTCCAACCATCCCAGGAGCCCCCATGACCAACACCAAGACCGCAACCCCCGTCAAGGCCAAGCCCGCCCCGAAGGACGCCATCGCCTTGCTCAAGGCCGACCACGAGGCCGTCAGCCAGATGTTTGTCGAGTACGAGAAGTCACGTTCGGTGGCGAACAAGAAGGCCTTGGTCGCCGAGATCTGCACGGCGTTGATCGCGCACATGCAGATCGAAGAAGAGATCTTCTACCCGGCGGTGAAGACCGCGCTGAAGGACAAGCTGCTGGTGCCGGAAGGCAAGGTCGAGCACACGGGTCTGAAGGACCTGATCGCCCAGCTCCAGGGCGTCGAGCCCGACGGCGAGATGTACGACGCCAAGGTCAAGGTGCTGTCGGAGCACGTGAAGCACCACGTCAAGGAAGAGCACGAGGAAATGTTCCCGAAGGCCAAGGCCTCTTCGCTGGACATGGCCGACCTTGGCGCACGCATGGCCGCGCGCAAGGATGACCTCATGGCCCAGGCCGCCTGATCAAGACAAGGAACTGACATGAACGAAAACAAGCATCTCGAGAACTCGACAGGCGTCCCCTGGCCCACCAGTGACCAGCGGATGCCCGTGCCCGACACGTCGATGCTGCCGGGCAGCGAACAGTCCCCGCCGGCGGCCGTTGGCATGTTGAAGAACGCCGTACACGGCGCACACCAGACCATCGATCGTCTGGCCGTCGGTGCAGAACCGGCAGTGCGAAGGCTGGGCGATGGCGTTGCTGCCGCCGCAGACGCGTTGAACATCAAGACCGGCCAGTTGCGGGAAACCCGAGACGCCTGGGCTGAAAGCGCGCGCACCACGGTTCGAAACCATCCCCTGGCTTCGATGGCGGCAGCGCTGGCGCTGGGTCTGGTGATGGCGCGCCTCGCGCGCGGCCGCCGCTGAACCGTTCGGGCAAGGCTTGCAATGGACTCCCCCACTGCGTTCGTCGCCGCATTGATTGTCTTGCCCGCCGTCGCGCTGGTGGCCTGGACCTGGTATGCCCTGGTCCGCCTGGATGATGACCTGCAGGCGTCCGGTGAGTCCGGTGCGTTCGAAGGATCGCACTTCGATATCGGACCCCGGGCAATCGAAAGCAATGAAGGACCGAAATGGGCAATCCCTGGATGAGCAAGAACCCGTTCATGAGCATGTGGCTGAGCACCGCAAACCGGGTGGCCGGTTCCTTGCGCGGCCAAGCCGCGGCACAGGCCAAGCGCCAGGTCACTGCGGTAATCACCGAAGCGGCTTCGGCACCTGCACCCAAGGCAAGGGCCAGGCCCAAGCCCAAGCCCAAAACCACGGCCCGCATCAAGCCCAAGCGCTGACCCGCGGCGCAGCCGCAAGCAGATGAGCAAGACGTGGCGCTGGGTGCTGGCTGCGGGTGTCGTTGGCGGCCTCTGCCTTGTCGTGGGGCTGCTGGTCGCCAACTTCGTCGGCGGTGAAACCAAGATCCAGCGCCGCATCGAGCGGCTGTATGCGCTCGATGACCCCCGCTTCATGCAAGAGCTGGGCGTGCTGCTCGGGCCGCCCTTCCTGCAGGGAACCCAGGCGCGCGCGCTGCTCAACGGCGACGAGATCTTCCCGCCCATGCTGGCGGCGATCCGCGCTGCCAAGGTGTCGATCAATTTCGAAACCTACATCTACTGGTCGGGCGACATCGGCCGCGCGTTCGCCGATGCCCTGGCCGAACGGGCGCGGCAGGGCGTGAAGGTGCATGTGCTGCTCGATTGGGTGGGCAGCGTGAAGATGGACGACAGCCTGGCTGCCGTGATGACGCAGGCCGGCGTACAGGTCAGGCGGTTTCATCCACCGCACTGGTCGCACCTGGGGCGCATGAACAACCGCACCCACCGCAAGCTGCTGGTGGTGGATGGTCGCGTCGGGTTCACCGGCGGCGTTGGCGTGGCGCCCCAGTGGACGGGTCGCGCGCAGGACCCTGCCCATTGGCGCGACACCCACTTCGAAATCGCGGGCCCGGTGGTCGCGCAGATGCAGTCGGTCTTCATCGACAACTGGATCAAGGTCACGGGTGACGTGCTGCACGGTCCGGACTACTTTCCTGCACTGGCGCCCGCGGGCCCGGCGTCGGCGCAGATGTTCAGCAGTTCACCCAGCGGTGGCAGCGAGAGCATGCAACTGATGTACCTGCTGGCCGTGACCGCGGCATCGCGATCGATCGATCTGTCTGCCGCCTACTTCGTGCCGGACGCGCTGACCCAGCAAGCCCTGGTCGAAGCATTGAAGCGCGGTGTCAGGCTGCGCATCGTGCTACCCGGCCAGCACATCGACAGTGACGCCGTGCGCGGTGCGTCGCGCGCGACCTGGGGGCCACTGCTCCGCGCCGGCGCCATCATTGCCGAGTACGCGCCCACGATGTACCACTGCAAGCTGATGATCGTCGATGGCCTGCTCACTTCGGTGGGATCGACCAACTTCGACAATCGTTCGTTTCGCCTCAACGACGAAGCAACGCTGAACATCGTCGACAAGGATTTTGCGACCACTCAGACCGCGACCTTCGAATCCGACCTGGCATTGGCGCGTCCGGTGAGCTACGCCGAATGGCAGGCCAGACCTGCACGTGAACGCGTCGTGGAGTGGCTGGCATCGGTCATCGGGACACAGCTCTGACGAACAGGACAGTGGCCCCGGCCACTTGATTCGCACGCAATGCTGATCATGTGTGCGGTCGCACAGACGCTGCCTATCTGTGGCGCAAGTATGCGTCCTCAAGTCCTGGTCAATCTGCTCGGGATACTCAAAGGCAATCTCGGAGAGCACTTCATGAATTTCATCATTTGGCTGGTTGTTGGCGGTGTCATCGGTTGGCTTGCCAGCATGCTGATGAAGACCAATGACCAGCAGGGCATGTTCCTCAACGTGATCGTCGGCATCGTCGGCGCCATGCTTGGCGGCTGGTTCATCTCGCCGCTGGTCGGTGTGGGCACGATCAATCAGAACAACTTCAGTCTGCCGGCCTTGCTCGTCTCGTTCATCGGTGCCGCCATCCTGCTGGCGATCGTGAACCTCTTTCGCCGCGGCACGGCACGCTGATCGGCAGAACGCCAACTCTTTCGAGCATCACAAGGAAGCCTCATGAGCAGCAACAACGAAGACCGCAGCTTTGACGCCCATCGTGATCCCCTTTCGGGCAGCCCTGGCGCGCACCCCGTGGGCACCGGGGTCGGCGCCACATTGGGCGGTGCGGCAGTCGGGGCGGCTGCAGGCACCGTGGTCGGCCCGGTCGGAACGCTCGTCGGCGCCGCAGTGGGTGCCGTGGTGGGTGGACTCGCCGGCAAGGGTGTCGCCGAGGCGATAGACCCCACGCGCGAGGACGCTTACTGGCGTGACAACTACAGCAGCCGCCCCTACGTCGAACGGGGGGCGAGTTACAGCGACTATGGCCCGGCCTATGCCTTCGGCGTGGACGCCTTCGGGCGCCATCCGGGGCGCACGTTCGATGAGATGGAGTCCGACATGTCGCGGCAGTGGAGCGCCGCCGGTGGTGCCTCCACCCTGCGTTGGGACAGCGCCAGCCCTGCAGTCCGCGACGCCTGGAATCGGGTCAATGGCGCTGCCTGATCCTGGCGCCGCAGCGGGCACGAACCCGGCGCTGCCGATTCAGCGTCCTTCGCTGGCCCTGCTCGGTGCCGAGCCCTTCCGGGCTGCAATGGAATTTGCATTGCACAAGTTCGGGAAGGCTGACGACGCGAAGTTCGGCGACGGGCATCCCGTCGTCATCTTTCCGGGCCTGGGCGCGGACGGGAAATCGGTCGCCACCCTGCGCACGCACATTCGGTCGCTCGGCTACGACGCGTTCGACTGGGGCCAAGGCTTCAATACCGGCCCCCGGGGTGATCTGGACGCCTGGCTGCACCGCTTGAAGTCGCAGGTCGTCGATCGGCTCGCCGGGCACAGCCAGCCCGCCACCCTCATCGGATGGAGCCTGGGCGGGCTCTATGCGCGCGAGATCGGCAAGCTGATCGCGCCGCGCGTGCGACAGGTCATCACGATCGGCACGCCCTTCAACGCCGAGGCCGACCACACCAACGTGGGCTGGCTCTTCCGCCTGCTCAGCGGCAGCTCTTCGGCAGTCGACCCGGCGCTCAGCCGGCGCCTGCGCACACCGCCACCGCTGCGCACCACGTCGATCTACAGCCGGTCGGATGGCGTGGTGGCGTGGCAGACCTGTCGCCACGGCAAGCGGTCGAGCCTGGTGCACGACATCGAAGTCAGTGGCAGCCATATCGGCATGGGCTGGAACCGCGATGTGCTTGCGGCGGTATCAGACCGGCTGGGTCAGAAGGCCGGGCCGTGGCGCCGCTTTGTGCGCAAGCGATAGGCCGCTGCCAGAGGCGTTGACAGACAAGCACTTCAATGATCCAGCCCACCAACAGGGGAACTGCATGAACACACCCTATTCCTTGATCGCGATTTGCGCCGCCGCACTGCTGCTGAGCGCCTGCGACAAGACCCCCGCCACCCCCCCGAAGCCAACGGTCAGCCAGCCGGGACCGGCTCTCTCCGGTGCCATGACGGCACCCGCGGTCGACCCGTCGCTGCCCAGCGCCGAGTCGGCGTTGACGCCGGCCAACGCTGCCCGGGCCGATTCGGCCTTGGGGCGATCGAACAACACGATGAGCGCGACGCAGGAATCCACGGCGATGCCGATGCCGGGGCAGAACAACGATCACTCGGCGCCGCTCGGCCCGGCCCGACGCGCCAGTGCGCCGTAGCCGGCGCGCTGCCCGCCGCAACCCATCTGCAATGGAGGCCCTCACCATGCACAGCACACCCTTCCGCAAGCCCATTCACCCGAACATCGACCTTCCCGGAGAGTTCGAGCCGGGCACGCTGCCCGTCGAACCCGACCAGGGGCCGATTCCGCCCTTCGTGCCGCCGGAAGACCCCGAGCACGACCCCATCGTCGACCCAC
Source organism: Rubrivivax sp. (assembly GCA_022842305.1). Lineage (GTDB taxonomy): Bacteria > Pseudomonadota > Gammaproteobacteria > Burkholderiales > Burkholderiaceae_C > Rubrivivax. The sequence continues at coordinate 22,231 of JALHPY010000012.1, read as the reverse complement.
CTGCAAGCCCCGCCCCGTTGGCCGTGCGCACCCGTGGCCAGGGCAGGCCTGGAGCCGGAACATGAACCCGAGAGCCCGGCGTCCGGTGGGGCAGCAGGTGGCCACTCCGCGCCGTGCCAAGGCGCCCCGGTCGGCCCCTGGCTTGGCGTTGCCGCACGAACGCGACGAATCCAGCCCTGCCACGGCAGACGCGCCCGACCCCTTGATGGTGCAGGCCAAGCGCGACATCGACGCCGGCATGGTCGACACCGACATGCGAGCCACGCCCGGCCTGGACGCCGAGTTGCGTGCCCGCCTGGTCCCCGGCCCCGGCGGCAAACCGCCCGCAACCACCCCCGTACCTGCGTCCAAGACACTGGCGGAGCAGAAGGCTGATTTCACGGCCGAGGGATCGCCGCCGCCCGGAAAGGTCTCGACATCCTTGCCCGTCAGTTCACCCGATCCGGGCAGTGCAAGCCCGCTGCCCGCGCCCGGCAGCGCCAAGACCCGCCGCAGCAAGCCCCGAACTCCTTGAACCCGTAGATCGTCGACAGCGGCTACCGGCCGGCGCGCAAGCGCTGACCGTGGGCCGGCCGGGGGCGAGTGCGAGGGCGCAGTCTTGCGCGCGGTGCGCGCAGCCCTCACCATCGGCATTCCCGCACAAGGCCCCAGCGGTTGTGTCATGGCCGTATCTCCTGAATGGCCCGCCGACCCCGGCGTTGCCGACTTCGATGCGCTGCAGGAAGACCCTGCGCGCTGGATCGGCGTGCTGGCCGCCCTCGGCGCCCGCTACTCCAGCGCGCCGGCGGTACCGGCTGGCGAGGGCACGGTGCTGGTGGCGCTGCTGGGCCGCGAGCTCGTGCTCAAGCTCTACCCGCCCTTCCTGCGCGACCACTTCGCGTTCGAGCGCGCGCTGCTCGGGCATTTGCAGGATCGGCTTGCGTTGCCCACGCCGCACCTGGTGGACAGCGCCGAGCGCGCCGGTTGGCCCTACCTGGTGATGACGCAGCTGCCGGGCACGCCGCTCGATCGTGTCTGGCCCACGCTGCAGCAGCGCGAACGCTGCACGGTGCTGCACACGATTGGCCGCGTGGCCGCCGAAGTGCATGCACTGCCGCTGGGCCCCATGCCGGCGCTGGCGCCGCGCTGGGTCGATTTCCTGCAAGGCCAGCGCCAACGCTGCCACGGCCGCCAGCAGCGCACCGGCCTGCCGGCACAACTGCTGGCGCAAGTGGAGTCCTTTGTGCAAGGCCCCGTGCCCGAGGGGCCGGACGTGATCCTCACCGGCGAGTACACCCCCTTCAACCTGCTGCACCAGGGCAGCGGGCTGTCGGCCATGTTCGATTTCGGTGACGGCCTGGTCGGCCCGCGCGAGTACGACTGGCTGGGCCCGCTGTGCTTTCTGGCCGCGGGCGATGCGGCGCGCATCGACGCCTTCTTCGACGGCTACCACGGCCGCCCCTTCGACCGCGGCCGGCGCGAAGCCTTGCTGCGGCTGATCCTGCTGCACCGCTACAGCAACCTCAAGGCGCAGATCAGCGTTCCCGGCTGGCAGGCCGCACCCGACTTCGCCACGCTGGCCGCCCTGATCTGGCCCTGAACCGCGACGGCCTGTGGTCGTTCAGAGCAGTTCCGGCGCTCTGAGCTGCCAGTTCAGCACCGACTCGCGCACGCTCATCTTGGTCCCGAGGTCGGCGAATTCGCGGCGGATGACGTCGGCCGCAAAGCGCGCCAGGAAGCGCGACTTCAGTGCTGCACGCGCACGGTCGACCCCGATGTCTTCATACGGTGCCGAGGACATGAGCAGGAAGCCGTCGTCCGGAATGCGGCCCGCGCGCATGTTGGCCTGGATGATGCCCGCGGCCTGGCGGATGGGGTGATCCAGGTCGGGGCTGTAGGGGCCGATGATGAGTGCCTGGTTGGGCAGGTGCAACCAGTCGAAGCCGCGGCCGACGAAGATGATCCATTCGCGGTGCTCGATGTCGAGCTTGCGTTCGACCTGGCGCAGTGCCGCGATGTGGGCGACATTGCCCTCCAGCAGCGGCAGCAGGTCGTGTCGCACCTGGGCGGGCATGTCGGGACACAGCTGCTGCAGGCGGCCCGGCAAGCTGGCCAGATCGGTGGGCTGCACCTCTGCCAGGTTCAGCACCTCACCATTGGCGCCGTGCAGCACAAGGGCTTCTTCATCGGTCTCGAAGCCGCAGACCAGCGGGTACACCGTCTGGTGCAGGCTGCCGAACAGGGAGCTGAATTCCTCGCGCAGGCCGAAGGTGTGAACCCGGGCGTCTTCGGTGCGGAAATTGAACCCGGCGCAGCCACGGCGGGCATCCCCTTTGGCGTAGTGGTAGGTGATCATCATCAGCACCTGGTGACCCTGCCGCACCACCTTTTCAACGGCGGCCTGCACGAGCTCGCCCAGGTGCGGCCAGCCCAGGTGGAACATGCCGCCCAGATTGCGAAACGGCTGGATGATGCCGCGCGGCGTACGGGTGGCGATGGGGATGTTGATGCGCCCGTCCATGCACTTCATCACCATCACGGACGTGGGGTGCCGCGCCAGGTAGCGCTGGCGATCGAGCCAGGCCTCCGGGGATGCATAGGTCCGGCTGTGCTGGCTGGCCAGGTTGAACAACCAGGCTATGCGCTCTGCGATGGCGGCTTGCTGCGGGGGGGCGGTGGCGGACATGGCTTGCGTGTGGGCAAAGGGCGGCGCCAGGGGGCGGATCAGGGCTTGCGCAGCCGCTCCGCGCGCCGTTGCCGAACCTCCGCGGGCCACTGGCTCTCGATCCAGGCCAGCACGTTGTGGATCTGCCGGTCGGAGAGCTTGCCGGCGTAGGCCGGCATGTCCGACACGTAGCCTTCAGGCGCGTTCGGCGGCACCATGCCGAACTTGACGATGGCGAACAACTGCTCGGTGGGGTGATGCCAGGTATGGCCGCTGGCATCGTGCGGGGGTGCGGGCAAGCGGCCGTCGGGGCGACGTGTCTGCCAGTCGGCCTGGCCTTCGAGCTTGGTGCCGTGGCAACTGGCGCACTCGGCCGCGTAGATGCCCTGGCCCTCCATCAGTCCAAAGGTGTCGGGCCCGCTGCTTTCACTGCAGGCCGCCGTGCCCAGCGCCAGCAGTGCCACCAGCCCGGATGCGGGCAATCGGCCCGAGGCCCTCATTGCGCCTTGCGCTGGGGCTGCGCCCCGTGGGCGCCAGCGGCCTTGCGCGCCGCCTGCTTTGCCCGCGTCTCCTGCACCAGCTTGACGGCGCCGAAGATGTTGACCCCTGCGACCAGCAACGCCGGCCACAGCGGCAAGGCCTGCCCGGACTTCCAGCCCCAGAACAGCAGCAGCGCCAACGCCAGACCGCCGACGATCAAGGTCATCGATCCGAAGCTGAGCACGCCCTTGTCGATGTCTGCCACTTCCAGCCCCTTCTGCAGCCCCGAAACCCGCTTCGCAAAGGTGCGCAAGCGTGGCGGCAGATTATCACTCGGGCCACTTTCGCGGCCCGGCTTTCGACCGGCTGTGACCTCGCGCAGGCTGTGCCTGTTCACGCTGCGTTCGCCGCCCTTGCCGCAGGCGCCTTGCGCCTGCGGCGGCCCGGCAAGCTGCTTGCCGCGACCTCAGGGGGCCCGCGCGAGGGCCGGCATGCTCAACGCGTGCCGACGACCTCGACCTCGACGCGCCGGTCGGCCTGCAGGCAGGCGATCAGCCGGGGGTTGGCCTTGTTGCCCTTGCAGTCTTCGGCCTTCGTCACGGGAGTGGACTCGCCCTTGGCGACGACCGAGATCTTGCTGCCGTCCAGCCCGCCGGTGTTCACCAGATAGGCCTTGACGGTGTCGGCGCGCCGGCCCGACAGCGCCTGGTTGTAGGCCTCGCTGCCCAGCCGGTCGGTGTGGCCCTCGACCGTGATGACCTCGAAGCGCGTGCCCCGCATCTCACCCACGAAGCTGTCCAGCGCCGCGCGGCCCTCGGGCCGGATCTCGGAGTTGTCGAAGCCGAACAGCGAATCGGCCGAGAAGCTGACGCGGCGGCGCTCCGGCACCACCGGGGCCGGCGGCGGCGGTGCGGCCACCACCACGGGCGGCGGCGGCGGTGCTGGGCGCGGGGCCACCACCACCGGCGGCGGCGGTGCGGGTGCGGGTGCCGGCGGCGGCACATAGGCCGGTGCCATGGTCACGCGTTGCGGTGTCGCTTCCGGCGCGCGGCCGAAGGGGATCACCAGCCCCACCGAGAACAGGTTCACGTCGCCCCTGTTGCCCACGGCGTCGTCCACGCGGTAACGCTCGAATTCGCCGCGCACCAGCAGGTTGCGGTTCACCTCGTACTGCAGGCCCAGGCCGAGCTTGGGCTGGGTGCTGCGCTTGCTGGGGTTGGGGTCGAGCACGGTCACGGCGCCGGTGCCGCTGAAGCGGTCGCTGGCCTTGACGTTTTGCACGCCCACGCGGCCGATGGCCGACAGATAGGTCGTCAGCGGCAGTGTGCCCACCAGGTCGAGGTTGAAGCCCTTCAGGCTGATCTCGCCGGCCAGGGTGCCGGCCGGGTTGGTGGTCGCTTCGAAGCCGAACTTGCCGAGCTTGAAGTAGCCGGCCTCGACCCCGAAGTAGCGGTTGAACTGGTAGCCGCCGAAGAGCTTGTAGCCGGTGTCGCGCTCGTCACGCGTCATGCCGGTGGTGGTCAGGCCGCCGCCCAGCAGGCTGGCGCTGATGCGCGCCTCGTCGATGCGGGCCCGTGACTGGCCGACCGACAGTCCGCCGTAGACATAGCTGTCGCCTTGCGCCAGCGCCGGAGCGCTGCCGGCGCCCAGCATCAGGCCGAGCACGGCCAGGCCGATGCCGCTCAGTGCAGGAGATTTTTTCATCGCGTTCTTTCTGGGGTGTTGGGGGCGGCGGGCCGCGAGGCCCTTGCGAAGGGCGGCGCTCACGGTGCGGTCACCGTGGTGTTGACCATCGTCACCGACGCGGTCAGGCCGATGGCGCGCCCGATCAGGGTGGTCTGGGCGGTCTGCCCGGCGGTCGAGATGGTCACGCCGGCCGGCGCGATGATGGTGCCGACCATGGTGCTGCCGTCCTCGATGCGGGCCGCGCTGCCCACCTGCCAGAACACATTGCGGGCCTGGGCGCCGCCGACCAGCAACACGCGGCGCGGCGTGGCCAACTGGCCCACGGTCAGCGCCGAGGCACTCTGGAACACGAAGACGGCGTTGCTGTCGCCCTGGGCGTCCAGCGTCAGGTCACCCGAGGTGATGGCGAAGGTGCCACCCGCCGAGGTGTAGGTGCCGGCGGCCAGCACCAGCCCGCCCAGCTGGCCGGCGCCGGGGTCGAGGCCGGGGGGCAGCGCGGCGAGTTCGTTGTAGGCCGTCTGCGCGTCGGCGCGCGCCTGGGTGGCGATGGCCAGCGTGGTGGTGGTGCCCGGTGCCGGCGGCGCGCAGTAGATGCTGCCGTTGACGCCACCGATGTTCAGCGGGGTCTCGGTGTAGACATTGGCCGCGTCGTGCAGGCCGGTGATCAGCGTGCAGGCTGCCGTGCTGCCCAGGTTGCCGCCGACCACGGTGTTGATGCCCTGGTTGGTGACGCCGGCGGCACCGCCGAAGGCACCGAAGGCCGCTGCGCTGCGCAGGTTGACGCCAGCCGCGCAGGCCGAGGCGCCGGTGGTGAAGTTCCAGATCTGGTCAGCGGCCAGGGGGTTTCCGGCCAGGTCGGTGACGCCGGTGGCGCCTGACCTGACGGTGGCCACCAGCGGCCTGCTGGCGGCAAAGCCGGCGGCTGCCGTGGGCACGAAGCTGGCCAGGCGGGTGGCGGCGTCGTAGCTCACGCTGCCGGGCACGGCCACGCCACCGTCGGTGACGGTGAAGCTGGTGCTGGTGATGGTGGCGGCGTCCATGGCTTCGCTGAAGCTGGCGGTCACGCTGCGCGTCAGGCAGACGCCGGTGCTGGCGATGGCCGGGCTGATGGTGGCCACGGTGGGCGCCACGGCGTCGGGCGTGGCGCCGGTGGTGAAGGTCCACACATGGTTGGCGGCCAGCGCGTTGCCGGCGCTGTCGGTGGCGGCGGTGGTCACGGTGGCCGTGAACAGGCTGTTGGCGGCCAGCGCAGCGGCGGGCGTGAAGGTGGCGGTGCGGCCCGCGGGGGCATAGGCCACGCTGCCGGCAACGGGCGCGCCCAGGGTGGTGTTGGTCAGCGTGAAGCTGGCAGCCGTCAGCGTGGCCGGGTTCATGTCTTCACTGAAGGTGGCGACCACCCTGCTGTTGATGCTGACGCCCACCGCGCCCAGGGCCGGGGTGTTGAGCGTGACGGTGGGTCGCGTGGTGTCGGCCAGCGGCGCGGTCTGGAAAGTCCACACGTAGGCGTTGGCCAGGGGAATGCCACCGCTGTCACGCACTGCGGTGCTGATGGTGGCGGTGCAGAGCGTATTGACTGGCAACACCGCGTTGGGCGTCAGCGTGGCGGTCTGGGTCGCTTCGACATAGACCACGCTGGCGGCGGTGGCGGTACCGGCCGGGCAGGCCAGCGTGAAGCTCGCGGGCGTGATGCTGGCCGCTGCCATGGGCTTGCTGAAGCGGGCGGTGACGGTGCTGTTGGTGGCCACCCCGCTGGCCACCGGAGTGGTGGCCGGGGTGGTCACGGTCACGGTAGGGGCCACGCCGAAGGCGGGCGAGCCCAGCACCGGGTCAAGCTTGTCGCCGCCGCAGGCAGCGAGCAGCGCTGACAGCAGCACGGCCGCGAGTGCGGCACCGGCGTTGGAAGTTCGGACTGGCAGATTCATGGGGGCTCCTGGCGGGTTTCCCGCGGTGAGGGGCTGAGGGCAATGTGCCGTCAGCAAGTGGGGGTTTTTAGGGGGCGGGTCGAAACGGGTCTGTTCGCTGGCGAACCTTTCGCCTCAAGGGCGCCGGCGTGCAGGCCGGCGGACGAAAGGCAAGGCCAGCAGGCCGGTCAGCATCAGGGCCAGCGTGCCGGGCTCGGGCACGCCCTGGGAGGTGCCGCCGCCGGTGTCGGTACCACCGGTACCACCGGTACCGCCGGTGCCGCCGGTACCACCTGTGCCGCCAGTACCACCGGTGCCACCGGTGCCACCGGTGCCACCGGTGCCACCGGTGCCCGTGCCGGTGTCAGTGCCGGTGTCAGTGCCGCCCAGGCCGTTGCTGTCGGCCAGCAGGCCGGTGCAGACGCCCGACAGGCTGTTGTTCTGCAGCGTCACGGCGCCGGTGCTGGCCAGCACGCGGCCGCACAGGTTGGTGGCACCGGTGTTCATGCTGATGCTGGTCAGCGCCAGGATGTTGCCCAGGAAGGCGGTGTTGGTGTCCAGCGTGGCCGAGCTGCGCACGTTCCAGTACACCGCCGCGCCGGCGCCGGTGCTCATGATGTTGATGGCCGAGTTGGGCGATGTGATCAGCGCGCTTTCCATCTGGAAGACCCAGGCCGCATCGGCGTCGCCGCCACCGTCCAGCGTGAGCGCGCCCGACAGGTTGGTGGTGCCCGCCGGCACGCGGTACACGCCCGGCAGCAGCGTGCCGGCCAGCGTCAGGTCGGACGCCAGCAGGAATCCGTCACCCAGTGCATTCAGGTCGCTGATGGCGGTGACCAGTTCCGACTGCGCCAGCGAGGCAACGGCGTCGGTGGCATGCACGGTGCCGGTCAGGCTGATGGTGCCGGCGCCGGTGATGGCCGTACCGGGCGAGACGCCCAGATTGCCCACGATGGTGGTGGCGCCGATGTTGGTGACGGTCTGCGCGCCCAGCACGGTGAAGCTGGCCAGATTGGAACCCAGCAGGATGGGCGCGGCCCATGCCGGCACGGCGGCCAGCGCGGCGCTGGCGGCCAGCGCCAGCAGAGAGAGTGTGTTCTTCGATTGCATGGAGTGCCTCGTCATTGGTGGGCGGTCGGGCCTGTGCAGCACCGCGCCAGGCGGCCACATCCGGAATGGCCTCGTGCGCTGCCGCACCAAGGGCCTTCAATTTGAGGGAAGCTGCGTGCGCGGTCTGTGTGCTGGCGCACGTTTCTCCCGCGCCGGGGTGTGCGTCGCCGAACAGACCTGGTGGCGCAGTAGCGTCCAGCATTGGCTTTGGCCCTGCATCCGCTGGGCCGCTGCTCCCACAAAGGCCACGCCCATGTCGATCACACGGATTGCGCTGCTTCCGTTGCTGGCCTGCATCGCCGCCGTGGGCCCGGCGCAGGCGGGTGCCCGCATCGAGGTGGTGTTCGACGACCCGGCGGCAAGCTGGGCCGCCTACTACGGTGACATCCAGCGTGTCACCGTCGCCGCCGGCAACGCCTGGGTCGACAGCTTCCAGAGCATCGCCAGCGGCGTGGACCTGACGGTGAAGATCGGCTTCCAGGGCATCGCCACCGCCACCGGCCGCAGCGCCGTGGCGTCCTGGATCGGCACCGGCAGCGACGGCATCCCGCTGTACCAGCAGGGTGCTGCGCACAAGCTGGTGACCGGCATCGACGGCAACGGCGCCGCCGCCGACATCGAGGTCAACCTGGGCATAGCCGGCTATCTGCAGGGTGAACTGTGGTTCGACCCGTTACCTGCGATGCGGCTGGGCCCCGTGCCGCAGGACCGCACCGACGCGATGTCGGTGCTGCTGCACGAGTGGGGCCACGCGCTGGGCTTCAACGGCTGGCGCGACGGCATAACCGGAGAACTGCCGGGCCACTACCAGTCGACCTTCGACGCGCTGGTGCGCCCGCAGGCCTTGCCCGTGGGCTCGGCCCTGGTGTTCGACGGCGGCCAGGCCCGCAGCCTGTATGGCCAGGCCCTGCCGCTGACCTGGGGCAGCTACGGCCACCTGGGCAACGCGGTTGCGGGTGCCGACCTGTTGCCCGACCTGATGAACGGCGTGGCCTTCCAGCGCGGCACGCGCTACAGCATCTCGGCGCTGGACCTGCAGGTCATGATGGACCTGGGCCTGCCCATGCTGGCCGCGGTGCCCGAGCCCGGCACGGCCGCGCTCGGGCTGGCCGGCGTGGGCCTGCTGCTGCTGCTGGGCCGAAGGGGCCGCTTCAGGGCGTCAGGTGCTGAACCTGCGGCTCGCCGCCTGCACGCCCCGGCAGGGCGTCCTGGCGGTAGCGTTCGCTGAACAGCAGCCGCGCCAGCTCGTCCCTGACCACGGCATAGCACTCGCAGGCGCGCGTCTGCAGCCCTTCGGGGTCAAGCACCGTGATGTGGCCGCGGCGGTAGCGGATGTAGCCCTGCTCCTTCAGCCGGCCGGCGGCCTCGGTCACGCTTTCGCGGCGCACGCCCAGCATGCCGGCCACCAGTTCCTGCGTGATGACCAGTTCGCGCTCGGGGCCGCGGTCCAGCGTCAGCAGCAGCCAGCGGCTGAGCTGCTGCTCCACCGAATGGTGGCGGTTGCAGGCCGCGGTCTGCGACATCTGCGTGAGCAGCGCCTGGGTATAGCGCAGCAGCAGGCCCTGCAGCATGCCGGCGCGCTCAAAGGCCTGCTGCAGGCGCTGGCGCTCCAGCCGGTAGGCGTGGCCGGCGGTCTGCACCACGGCCGAACTGGGCATGGAGCCGCCGCCCATGATGAGCGCGATGCCCACCATGCCTTCGTTGCCCACGCCGGCTGATTCGGCCGCCGCGCCGCTTTCGGTGACGTAGTACAGCGAGACCACGGCGCTGGTGGGAAAGTAGGCGAACGGCAGCCGCTGGCCAGGCTCGTAGACCATTTCGCCCAGGCGCAGCGGCACCAGTTCCAGCTGCGGCTCGAGCAGTTCGAACTCGGCCTGCGGCAGGGCGGCCAGCAGGTGGTTCTGGTTGGGGCTGTGGCGGGAGAGGGCCATCGTGTTCGCTGCCTAGCGCCGGAGGGGCGGCCGCGGCGTGGTCTCGACGCCGACGCCGCGGTAGCCGACGAAGCGGCAGGCCTGCGTGAACATGGGCTCACCGCTGACCCGGTAGCTCTGGGTCGAGCCATCGGGGTTGGCGCGGCTGAACGGGAAGTCCAGGAAGGGTTGGCGCGCGGCGATGGCGGCGCGCAGGGCGCTGCGCTCTTCCTCGTTCCAGCCGTCGGCATCGGTCTCCGGCAAGGACTCGGCCGCCCCGGGCAGCGCCTCGACACGCAGGCCCAGCATCTCGAGCACCGGCCCCGAAACGCGGGTGAAGGTGCCATGCTCGTCTTGCTCCCAGTACCAGTCGGACGCCAGTTCGGTCAGGCTGCGAAAGCGCGCCTCGCTCTCGCGCAGCTCGGCGGTGCGTTCGCGTATCTTCTGCTCCAGCTGCAGGTTGTGCGCCTCCAGCTGGCGGTACAGCAGCCGCACCTCGAGCATGTTGCGGATGCGCGTCTTCACCTCCAGCAGGTCGAAGGGCTTGCTGATGAAGTCGCGGGCACCGCACTGCAGCGCGCGCATCTTGTGCCCGGGCTGGGCGGTGACCACGATCACCGGCAGGTAGCTGTCTGCGGCGCCGACGCGCAGCGCGGCCATCACCTGGAACCCGTCCATGCGCGGCAGCTGCAGATCCAGCAGGATCAGGTCGTAGTCGTTCTTGCGGTGCAGCGCGCACACTTGCAGCGGGTCCATGGTGGAGCTGATGGCGCTGTAGCCGGCTTCTTCCAGCAGTCGTTGCAGCAGGCGCACGTTGGCCTCCTGGTCATCGACGATCAGGATGCGCGCGGCCAGGATGTCGGCCTCAGGCAGTGTCATGGTCTTGTCCCTCATCTTGTTGCGGTGCCTTGGCCTGGGCGAAGGCGAGCGCCGCGTCCAGGGTTTTCATGAACTCGTCCACCTTGATGGGCTTGGTCAGGTAGCGGAAGAAGCCCGCCTGCAAGCCCTTTTCTATGTCGTGCGGCATGGCATTGGCGCTGAGCGCGATCACCGGAATCTGTGCCGTGGCCGGGTCGCCGGCCAGGATGCGCAACGCGGTGATGCCATTGATGCCGGGCAGGTTGATGTCCATCAGGATCAGGTCGGGCTGGTACTCGCGTGCCATCTCCACACCGCGCCGGCCGTCGCGCGCGCTCAGCAGGCGCAGGTCGGGGCGGCGCGCCAGCAAGCGCTCTACCAGCAGCAGGTTGGCCGGGTTGTCTTCCACGCACAGCAGCGTGCGCATGCGCTGGCCGCTGAGCACCTGCACGGGCACGGCCGCCGGCGGCCCGGCCGGCTCGGTGTGCACCTGCACCGCGGCGCTGGCTGCAAGATCTATCCAGAACACGCTGCCCACGCCCGCGGTGCTCTCGACGCCGATGCTGCCGCCCATCAGCTCCACCAGCTGCTTGCTCACCACCAGGCCGATGCCCGTGCCCTCTTGCAGGCCGGCCTCCTGGCCCAGGCGGTTGAAGGGCTGGAACAGCTGCGTCAGCTTGTCGGGCGTCAGGCCTTCGCCGGTGTCCTGCAGGCTGATGCGCACGCGGCCAGCGGCCTGCATGCTGCAGCGCAGGTCGACCCGGCCGCCGACGCGGTTGTACTTGATGGCGTTGGACAGCAGGTTCACCAGCACCTGCTTGACGCGCGTGCGGTCGGCGCGCACCAGCCAGGGCCCGTCCAGCTTGGGAAAGTACAGGCGTATGCCGCCGGCCTGCGCCTGCGGCTCGATCATCGCCTGGCAGTCGGCCAGCACCTCGGTCAGCGACACCGGCTCGGGCGACAGCGACAGCTTGCCCGACTCGATCTGCGCCAGGTCCAGCACCTCGTTGATCAGCGCCAGCAGGTACCAGCCGGCCTTGAGGATCTGCTCGATGCTGTCGCGCTGGCCCGGCGTGGGCGGCGGTGTGCCGCTTTCCATCAGCTGGGCAAAGCCGAGGATGGCGTTGAGCGGCGAACGCAGCTCGTGGCTCATCGACGACAGAAAGTCCGACTTGGCCAGGTTGGCGCGCTCGGCCTCGACCTTGGCCCGCTGCAGCTCGAGCAGGCTGACCTGCAGCACGTCGTCCAGGCGCTTGCGTTCGGCTTCGACCTGCAGCCGGGCGGTGTTGTCGGTGCCGATCAGCAGGTAGCCGATGATGGCGTCGGCCGCGTCCTGCAGCGCCGTCACCGACACCACCGCCGGCTGGCGGCTGCCGTCCTTGCGGATGTAGGTCAGCTCGTACACGTCTTCGATGCCGCGCCGCGCCTTGAACACCAGCGCCTCGAAGCCGGGCGCGATGGGCGTGGCCAGTTCTGCGCTCAGCGCCTGGGCGCGCAGCAGCAGCTCTTGCGGGTCGGAGATATCGGCCGGCGTGACGCGGTTGATGACCTCGTCCGCGGCATAGCCCAGCATGCGCTCGGCGCCGACGTTGAAGATCTGGATCACGCCGCGCTCGTCGGTGGCGATGCTGGAGAAATTGGCGCTTTTCAGGATGGCGGTCTGCAGCGCGCCGGCCTTGAACAGCGAACGCTGGCGCCGGTCCTCGGCGTCTACGCCGGGCGCGGCCTTGTCATTCATGGGATGCTTTCATTCGGCGATCAAGCGGGCACGACACGCGTGGCCGCAGGCAGAGCCGGCGTGCACAAGCTGTGTCACATTGAACCTGTCGCGCGTCGTGGTCTGTGCGGTGTCGAACACGGCGCGCCGTTCCGGACGTAGGACAAGGCCGACAAGCAATGCCGCGCGCCGCCGATGGCGGGCCGGCGCGGCAGCGTCGATACTGCCGCCAGGCCCGCGGTCTGCGCTGGCCGCACCCGGCCAACGCCCCGCCATGCCCGCACTCGAGACCTACATCGTCGAAGACAGTCCGGTGATCCGCGAGAACCTGATCGCGACGCTGGAAGAACTGGCGCCGGTGCGGGTGGTGGGCTGGGCCGCCGACGAGGCCGCCGCGCTGCGCTGGCTGGGCAATCCGGCGCAGCGGGCGGGTCTGGTCATCGTCGACCTTTTCCTGCAGGGCGGCTCGGGCCTGGGTGTGCTGCGCGCCGCCGGGCGCCTGCCGCGCCCTGCCCACCTGGTGGTGCTGAGCAATTACGCCACGCCCGCCATGCGCCTGCGCTGCCTGGAACTGGGCGCCGAGCGCGTGTTCGACAAGTCGGGTGCGATCGACGAGCTGCTGGCCTACTGTCACGAACTGGCGGCCATCCCGGCCGCGGCCGCTACTGGATGAGACCATTCTTCAGCGCGTAATAGGTCAGGTCGCTGTTGGATCCCAGCAGCAACTTGCCCATCACCCGGCTGCGGTAGGTGCTGACGGTCTTGACGCTGAGCGACAGGCTGGTGGCCAGCTGGCCGATGGTCTCGCCGCCGGCCAGGCGCAGAAAGACCTGCAGCTCGCGCTCGGACAGCTGCTCGTGCAGCGGTCTGTCGTCTTCGCGGCCCAGGCCCTCGGCCAGGCGCTCGGCCATCGCGGTGGTGACGAACTTGCGCCCGCGCGCCACCGTGCGCACGGCCCGCACCAGTTCGTCGGGGTCGCAGTCCTTGTTGAGGTAGCCGCTGGCGCCCAGGCGCAGCAAGGTGGCCGCGTAATGCGCCTCGGCATGGCCGCTGAGCATCAGCACCGGCAGCGTCGGCTCACGGGCGCGGATGGCCGCCAGCACGTCCACGCCGCTCTGGCCCGGCATGGCGATGTCCAGCAGCACCACGTCGACCTCGCCGCCGCGCACGATGTCCATCGCCGCGCGGCCGTCGGCGGCCTCGGCCACCACGGCCAGATCGGGTTGCTCGGCCAGAAACTGGCGCAGCCCGGCGCGCAGCATGGCGTGGTCATCGACGATGGCTATTCGGATCATGGTTCGTTGCATGATCCCACTTTTGGAGGGCGGCCTTGAAGAAGAATGCAAGAAGAGGCCGCATTGCGCAGTCCGTTCGGCTGGACAAGCGGCGCCTGGAGGCCGAGGTCGCGCTGCGCACCGCCCAGCTGACCGAGCTGACCCACCACCTGCAGACCGCGCGCGAGGACGAACGCGCCCGGCTGGCGCGCGACCTGCACGACGAGCTGGGCGCGCTGCTCACGTCGGCCAAGCTCGACGCGGCCCGCATGCGCGCGCGCCTGGCCGGCGCCGCGCCCGAGGCACTGGAGCGCCTGGCCCACCTGACGCAGACGCTGGACCAGGTGATCGCGCTCAAGCGCCGCATCACCGAGGACCTGCGCCCGTCGTCGCTGGACCACCTGGGCCTGGGGGTGACGCTGGAGATCCTGGCGCGCGAGTTCGCCGAACGTTCGGGTGTGCAGGTGCACCTGGCGCTGGCCGCGGTGCCGCTGGCTGCCGCGGCCGAACTGGTGGCCTACCGCCTGGTGCAGGAGGCGGTGACCAACATCAGCAAGCACGCGCAGGCGCGGCAGATGTGGATCACGCTGGGCCAGCGCGGCGGCCAGGTGGAGCTGAGCGTGCGCGACGACGGTGTCGGCTTCGACAGCACGCTGCCGCTGCGTTCGCGCTACGGGCTGGTGGGCATGCGCTTCCGGGTCGAGGCCGAACGCGGCAGCCTGGCCGTGCAGTCGGCGCCGGGGCAGGGCACGCGCATCGTGATGCGGCTGCCGCCGGCGCGTCCGGCCTGACGGCCACTGCCTGATCGCCGCGGCCTGATGTCCTACGCCGTGGCGGCGGGCGGGCCGATGGCGCTGACGCTGGTCAGGGCCGACAGTGGTGGCTGACCCGCCGCCGGCGGGCCGCAGTCCAACCCAGAGGCCCACCATGTCCATCGAATCCAGCAACCAATTCATCGACCGCGCCGCCGTCGCCACCGACCAGGCCGCCGCCAACGCCATGGGCGCCGCCCAGCGCGGTGTGGCTGCCGTGCGCGAGAGTTCGCACCACCTGGTTGATCGCGCCGTGCATGCGACCGACAGCACCGTGGAGTACATCCGCGACGAACCGGTGAAGGCCATGCTCATCGCCGCTGCCACCGGCGCCGCCCTGATGGCCATCCTGGGCATGTTCACGCGCACGCGCCACCACCGCGGCTGATCCGGCCCCAAGCGCTGCACGTCGTGGTAATGCACCCGGTAATCCACCTGCTGGCCACACGGCCGGCCTGGCTGGCCGAACACGCCCAGGCTTATGCCGAGCTGGGCAAGGCCGAACTGGCTGACGCCGGCGCGCAATGCGGCCGTGCACTGGTGCTGGGCGTCCTGAGCCTGTGCGCGCTGGGCGTTGGCGCCATCCTGGCCGGCGTGGCGGTGATGCTGTGGGCAGTGATGCCCGACCTGACCGAACGCGCCGGTTGGCTGCTGCTGGCCACTCCGGCCGTACCGCTGGGGCTGGCCCTGGCCGGGCTGGTGGCGCTGTGGCGCGTCTGGAGCGGCCCACTGTTCCTGCTGCTGCGCCAACAGGTGCAGGCCGATCTGATGCTCTTGCGTGAAGCGAGCGAGCAATGAACCGACAACAAGCCGCCGTGGCCCGCCTGACCGCATCGCGCGGCCGCCTGCGCGGGGTCCTGATCGGGGAGCCGGGAACCGGCGGTCCGCAATCCCTGCTGGGCACCTTGGTGCGCGACCATCCGCTGCTCGCGGCCGCGCTCTCCGTGCTGGTGGGTGGCCTGGCGGTGCGGCTGCGCCCCTGGCGCTGGCTGGCCAAGTCCGGGCTTTGGATTGCGCTGCTGCCGCAGGTGGTGAGCACCTTGTCCAAGGCGCCGCTGGGCACCTGGGCCGAGTCGCTGATGGCGCTGCTGCGCCGGGCCGAACCGGCTGAGCCGGCGGCCCAAGCGGCAGCTGAAGGTGCGGCCGAAGCTGCGTTCGAAGCCACGGCCCGCGAGGCTGCTGAAAGTGCGGCCGAGACGGTGCCGCCGCCGGCTTCAACACCAGCGTCGATGCCAGCGACGGCTTCAACGCCATCCCCGCTGCGTCTCTGACGCTGCGCTCAGCTGTCGGCCCGCCGGTCGAAGAATGCGAAGCCCAGCTGGCGCCGCTTGGCGCGGTACATCGCCTGGTCGGCGCGCTTGAGCAGGGTGGACGCGTCATCACCGTCGCTGGGGCAGACCGCGATGCCGATGCTGGGGCGTACGCTGAGCTGCACGCCGCCCACTTGCAACGGCGCCGCCACCGCTTCGAACAGCTTGGACGCGATGTGGCTGAGCTGCTCGCGGCCCAAGGGCGCGGACACGATGCAGGCGAACTCGTCGCCGCCCAGCCGGCACACCAGGTCCTGCTTGCGCACCGAACGGCTCATGCGCTGGGCCACCACCCGCAGCAGCTCGTCGCCGGCGTCGTGGCCGTGGCGGTCGTTGATGGGCTTGAAGCCGTCCAGATCGAGGTACAACACCGCCAGCGTGGCCGCGGTGCGCTCATCGCCGCGCAGGGCATCGTCCAGGCGTTCGCTGAAGCCGCTGCGGTTGGGCAGCAGGGTCAGGCTGTCGTGGCGCGCCTGGTGCTGGGCCCGGCGTTCGCCCTGGCGGGCGCTCAGCAGTTCGGCGCGGGTGGCGGCCAGCGCGCGGTCGGTGCGCAGCAGTTCGCCTTCGATGTCGCGGCTGCGGCGCTGGGTGCGCAGCGCCTGCAACCCGTCCAGCGCCTGCAGGCAATCGGCCAGCGTCGTCTCCAGCTGCTCCACCGGGGCCGCGGCCATGAGGCTGCGCAGCCGGGTCAGCACGGCGGAAAAGAGCAGATCCCAATCGTCTGCGGCGTCGTGCGCCAGGATGTCGCTGGCGCGGCGGCCGGCGCGGTGGGCCGCGTTGTCGGGTTCCGTGGGCGTGAGCGTGGGCTTGGGTGGGGTCATGGCAGGCTCGGTGGCGGCTGCGAGCGCTTCCCCCGCCTCGGGGGGCAGGGCTACGGCGGCGTTGGCGGTGTCTGCGGTGTCTGCGGGGGCCTGCTGGGGTGCGCCAGCAAGATGGGCGGTGGGGCCGCGCATGTGCAGGGATCCGTTGGACGCTTGCATGGGGCTTTCCTGCGCCTGTCGGATGCAGGCGCCACGAAGCAAGCGTAGACGCGCCCGGGGTCGCGTTTCTGTCTGGCAGCCCACAAAGCGGCCGCATTCTTGTGCGGCCGCCGGATGTGGGGCACCGCACAGATGGGCTCGCGCCGCCGGCGCATCCTGCACCACCATGAATGCAAGCTCCACCGCCCTCACGCCCCTGGTCTGCCCGCTGTGCCAGGCCGCCGTCCAGCGCATACATCGGCGCCCGATCGATCGCCTGGCAAGCCTGTTCCGGCCGGCCTGGCGTTTCCGTTGCGTCGCGCCTTGCTGCGCCTGGGAAGCGCTGGTGCCGCGCGGCTCCAGCGGCAGCCGTCGCGGGGAACTGGGCACCCTGTACTCGGGTCGCCCGGTGCTGGAAGCCTCGCGCGCCGCCAGCGGCGCCGTGGCGGGCATGAAAAGCGCCTAGTAGCGCCTAGTCCGCCGCCGGCGTCTCGCCGATCTGCTGCGCGTAGACCCGCCGATCGGCGTCGTAGCAGCTGCAGGCCGCGGACTCCAGGCCGGCGCGGTCCAGCACCGTGAGTTCGCCGCGGTGGTAGGTGATCAGGCCCTGGCGCTGCAGTTCTCCGGCCGCCACCGTGACGCCGACGCGGCGCACGCCCAGCATGTAGGCCAGGAACTCGTGCGTGACGTGGAACTGGTCGCTGTGGGCGCGGTCCTGCGTCATCAGCAGCCAGCGCGCCAGGCGCGGGCCGATCAGGTGGAAGCGCAGGCAGCCGGCCGAGCTGACCAGCTGCGCCATCAGCACGTAGAAGTAGCGGTCGAGCTGGCGCTTGAGCGCCTGGCTCTCCGCCAGTTCGCGCTTGAACGGCGTCACGCCGATGCGCCAGGCCTGGCCTGCGCCCTGTACCAGCGCGCGCATCGGCGAGGTGGCCACGCCCACCGCCAGCGGTGCGCCGACCATGCCTTCGCGGCCGACCATGCCGACCTCCAGGCCGGGGTGATCATCCACCCGGGCCACCAGCGAGATGAAGCCCTCGGTCGGAAAGTAGACGTGGCGCACCGGCGCGCCGGCCTCGCACAACACTTCACTCAGCACCAGGGGGAAGGGCTCGCACAAGGCGAGCAGGCGCTCGCGGTCGCGACGGGGAAGCAGTTCGATCAGGCGATTCTGGGGGGTGCTCAACAAGGTCTCCGGTGCGCGGCCCGCCGGGGCGTGGCGCCGGGCCCCGCGCCCCAGCGGGCCGTACCGAAGCCAGGCGCCTTTGGGCCCTGGGGTCAGCTTGGGCCTGCAGGGCGGCGGCATCTGTGCGCAAGCACACAAAAGTAAGGCAGGCCGGGTCGATATCCCGCCGCGCGGCAGGCCGGGTTGACATTGCGCAGCCCGGCACGCCGGGCCGGGCGCGCGCCCTCTCAGCGGGCCAGTTGCGCCGGCAGCAGGCGGTCGTACTCGCGCTTCACGACCGCATAGCACTCGCAGGTGCGCTTCTCGAGGCCGGGGCGGTCAAGCACCGAGATGTGGCCGCGCGCATAGCGGATCAGGCCGTTCTTCTGCAGCCGCAGCGCGGCCTCGGTCACGCCTTCGCGGCGCACGCCCAGCATGTTGGCGATCAGCTCCTGCGTCATCACCAGCTCCAGGCCACCCAGGCGGTCCAGGCTCAGCAGCAGCCAGCGGCACAGTTGCTGGTCCAGCGTGTGGTGGCGGTTGCACACGGCGGTCTGCGCCATCTGCGTGATCAAGGCCTGGGTGTAGCGCAGCAGCAGGTGCATCACCGGGCCGGTGTGCTCGAACTCGTCCTTGACCGCGCGCGCGCGCAGCCGCCAGCCCTGGCCGGCACTCTGCACCACAGCACGGCTGGGGGTGGAATCCCCGCCCATGAACAGGGAGATGCCCACCAGGCCTTCGTTGCCGACCACGGCGATCTCGGCCGAGGCGCCGTCTTCCATCACGTACAGCAGCGAGACGATGGCGGTGGTGGGAAAGTACACGTGGCTGAGCACCCGCCCCGATTCGTACATCACCATGCCCAGCGGCATGTCCACGCGTTCGAGCAGCGGCAGCCAGCGCTGCCATTCGGCTTCGGGCAGAGCGGCGAGCAGGTGGTTGCTGCGGGGGTCCATTGGGGTGGCCATGGTGACGTCGGGTGGAAACCAGTTGGGGGCCTGGCGGGCGGAAGAATCCCCGATCGCGCTGAGCGCTCTTCAACTGTAGTCCCTCGGCAGGCATTTTTCTGTACGGAACCGAACCAAGCAGGGCGCGCGCTCCCGCCACGTTCGGCAGCGCACCGACGGCACGCGCGCCGAGCCGTAGAAGGGTGATGGTGTGCGGCGCGATGACGATCCCTTCGTCGGGCGGCCTGCCCCCTTACCCGGATACCCCTTCCATGACACTGAACCCCTGCCGTACCCGGCGCCTGTCGTCGCCGGAACTTCGGTCTGCACGGCCGCAGGCTGCCAGCGGATGGCGCGATGTCTGAAGCCCCGCTCTGGAGCACGTCTGCCTATGGCCAGACCGCCGATACCACGCCCATGGAGCTGGCCGAGCTGAGCCGGCACCAGCGTCAGTGCACCGCCCTCAGCGCGCGCCTGGTGGCCGTGCAGTGCGGAGCGCTGCGCCTGCACGGCCTGATCTCGTGCCGGCTGGTCACGACCCTGGTGCTGCTGGCGGTGCTGGCCGGCTCCGGCCTGTTGCTGGTGCTGTAGGCCATGAGGCCTGCAAGCTGGGCGCGTCTGATGCCCGACGCGCCCGCAGACCTGCGCCGGTTGCTCGAGCCCGAGGCCGGGCCGCTGCTGGCGCCGGTGCGCTCGGAGATCTTCGGCGCCCAGCGCTTTGCCCAGCACGGGCGCAGCCTGGGCCTGACGCATGTCGCCCAGCCCGCGGGATGGGCCGGGGCCGGCTTCTTTCCGCGCCTGCGCGGCAACATCCGCATGCTGCGCCAGGCGCAGCGCACCATTGCCGCGCTCACGGCCGACGGCTACGAGCCCAGCCCGGCCTCGCTTTGGCTGCTGGACAACTTCCACCTCATCGAAGCGCAGCTGCTGGCCATCCACGAAGGCCTGCCGCGCAGCTTCTTCCGCGCCCTGCCGGTGCTGCGCGACGAGCCGCTGGCCGGCCTGCCGCGCATCTATGGCGTGGCCTGGGCCTTCGTGGCCCACACCGACAGCGCCTTCGACGAGGAACTGCTGGTGCACTACCTGTGCGCCTACCAGGAGTCGCGCGAGCTGGTGCTCAGCGAGATGTGGGCCCTGCCCACCACCCTGCGCGTGGTGCTGGTGGAGAACCTGCGCCGCCTGGCCGAGCGCCTGGCCACGCACAAGGCGGCGCGCGAGCTGGCCAACCGCTGCAGCGACCGCATCGAGGCCGGCGCCACGCCGCCGCTGGAACCCTTGCTGGCCCTGGCGCGCGCGCGCGGCGCGGGCGACGCCTTTCTGATCCAGCTGGTGCACCGCCTGCAGGACCGCGCCAGCGGCGCCAGCGAGCGCGTGCCCGAGGCCGTGCGCACCTGGCTGCAGGACGCCATGCCGCAGCCGGCGGCGGCGCTGGCGCGGCAGAACGCCGAGCAGACGGCCGACAACCTGAGCGTCAGCAACGCGGTGAACTCGCTGCGCGCCATCGGCGACGCCGACTGGCCGCAGATCGTGGCCCACACCAGCCCGCTCATGCGCCTGATGCTGGGTGCGCCGCTGTTCGCCGCCGAACACCACGCCACGCGCGACGACACGCTGCACGGCATCGAACGCCTGGCGCGGCGCAGCGGGCGCAGCGAGATGCAGGTGGCGCGCACCCTGCTGGGCCTGATGGACGACGCGGCCGTGCCCAACGGCGACGGCGCGGTGGCCGGCCACTGGCTGCAGGGCCCGGGGCGGGCCACGCTGACGCGCGCCCTGGGCCTGCGCGAGGCCTGGCGCACCGCGGCCCGCGCCGCCCGGCGCCATCTGGTGTTGCCGCTGTACCTGGGCACCGTGGTGCTGGGCAGCTGGGCGCTGGTGGCGGCACTGCTGCAGCCGGGCCAGCCGCTGCCCGGGCTGGCGCTGGCGCTGCTGGTGTGGCCGGCTTCGGAGGCGGTGATCGCGCTGTTGCACCGCCTGATCAGCGAATCCACGCAGCCGCGCCACCTGCCGCGCCTGGCGCTGGCCCAGGGCATCCCTTCCGAGCACCGGGTGCTGGTGGTGATCCCGGGCATGCTCAGCGACGCCGCGGCCATCGCCGCGCTGGTGCACCGGCTCGAGCTGCACTGGCTGGCCAACCCCGAGCCGCAGGCGCAGTTCGGCCTGCTGACCGACTGGTCCGACGCGCAGGCACTGCGCGCCGAATCCGACGAGGCGTTGCTGGCCCACGCCAGCCGCGGCATCGCCGATCTCAACGCGCGCTGCGGCCCGGCGCCGGCCGAGGCCCTGGCGGCACCGCGCTTCGTGCTGCTGCACCGTCGCCGCAGCTACAGCGCCAGCGAGCGCCGCTGGATCGGCTGGGAGCGCAAGCGCGGCAAGCTCGAGCAGCTGACGGCCGAGCTGGCTGAAGGGCCGCCCGGCGTGGACGGACCGCCGCGCGCCTTCGTCGACCTGGGCGCCCTGTCCACGCTGGCGCTGGACACGCGCTACATCGTCACGCTGGACAGCGACACCCAGCTGCCGCCGGGCCGCCTGCGTGAACTGGTGGGCGTGGCGGCGCACCCGGCCAACCAGCCTCGGCTCAGCGCCGACGGCCGCCGCGTCGTGGCCGGCTGGGGCATCCTGCAGCCGCGCATCACCGCGCCGCTGCCGCTGCCGCGCGAGGACACGCTGTTCCACCGCATGTTCGCCGGCCAGACCGGTGTGGACCCCTACAGCGCCGCCTCGTCCGAGGTCTACCAGGACCTGTTCCAGGAAGGCAGCTTCACCGGCAAGGGCCTGCTGCACGTGCAGGCCATGCACGCCGTGCTGGGCGGCAACCTGCCCGAAGGCCAGGTGCTGAGCCACGACCTGCTCGAAGGTTCGCTGGCGCGCTGCGCCGCGGTGACCGACATCGCGCTGGTCGAGGACGCCCCCTTCCATGCCGAGGTGGCGGCCTCGCGCGTGCACCGCTGGACACGCGGCGACTGGCAGCTGCTGCCCATCCTGGTGCAGTCGCTGCTGCAGCCGTGGCGCTACCCGCTGGGGGCCATCAACCGCTGGAAGATGGCCGACAACCTGCGGCGCTCGCTGCTGGCACCGGCCTCGCTGGCGCTGCTGCTGCTGGCCCTGGCCGGGGGCGCCGTGGCACCGCTGCCGGCGCTGGCGCTGGTGCTGGCAGCCTTTGCCGCCGGGCCGCTGCTGGGGGCACTGGCCGGCTTCGTGGCCAGCCGCGAATCGGTGGCGCGTCGGCACTTCTATCCGTTGGCCGGGCTGGAACTGGCGCGCGCGCTGGGCGGCGGCCTGTGGCAGCTGGCCATGCTGCTGCAGCACGCGCTGGTGGCGCTGGACGCCATCGCGCGCGCGCTGTGGCGCACGCTCATCAGCCAGCGCCTGCTGCTGCAATGGACCACCGCCGCGGCGGCGCAGGCGGCGGCACGCGGCGACCTGCTCTCGGCGCTGCGCCGGCACTGGTCGGTGCCGCT
>JALHPY010000011.1 GCA_022842305.1 Rubrivivax sp. | reverse complement strand
AGGCGCCGCAGTGCAGCACGGGCGCATAGTCGTGGTGGTTGAGCAGCAGCAGGCTTTGCTCGCCGCGCGCGATGCGCTCGGCCACGGCCTGCAGCAGGGCCGGCGCCAGCACGCGCTCGCCCCCGGGCGGCTGCGGCAGCGCGCGCATGTCCACCAGCCGCACCTGCGGCATGGCGCCACCGCCGATGCGCGCGGCCAGCGGCAGGCGCTGGTAACGGCCCTCGCGCACGCGCTGCCAGGTTTCCAGCGCCGGCGTGGCCGAGCCCAGCAGCACGGCGATGCCCGAGCGGTGCGCCCGCCACACCGCCAGGTCGCGCGCCGAGTAGCGCGCGCCCTCCTGTTGCTTGAAGGACGGGTCGTGCTCCTCGTCGACGACGATCAGCCCCAGGCGCGGCAGCGGCGCGAACACCGCCAGGCGCGTGCCCAGCACCAGGTCGGCCAGGCCCAGGTGCGCCAGCAGCCAGTGGCGCAGGCGCTGCGCCGGCGTCAGCCCGCTGTGCAGGCTGGCCAGCACGTGGCCGGGGAAGCGCGCGGCAAAGCGCGCCTCGAGCTGCGGCGTGAGGTTGATCTCGGGCACCAGCACCAGGGCCTGGCGGCCGCGCGCCAGGGCGGCCTCGGCGGCGTGCAGATAGACCTCGGTCTTGCCGCTGCCGGTGACGCCGTGCAGCAGCACCGGCCGCGGCGCGGCGGCGCCGGCCAGCATGTCGGCCAGCGCCTGCAGCGCGGTCTGCTGCTCGGTGCTGAGCTCGGGCCGTTGCACCGGCGCATCGGCACCGGCCGGCGGTGTGTGCTGCAGCCGGGCCACGCGCCGCGTCAGCTGCGTGTTGTCCAGCCGGCGCAGCTCGGGCGGCAGCACCGCCAGCGCCAGCTCGCCCAGGCCGCGCTGGTAGTAAGCGGCTGCAAAAGCAACCAATGCGCGCCATTCGGCGTCCAGCGGCGGCAGGGCGCTGAGCGCGGCCCCCACCGGGCGCAGCTCCACGCCTGGGGCCGGGGGGCTGTTGTCGCCGTCCCACACGATGCCCAGGCTCTGGCGCCGCCCCAGCGGCACGCTCACCAAGGTTCCTGGCGCAAGTGGCTGCTCACTGGTGTAGTCGAGCACCGACCCCAGCGCGGCGTGGCGCGGCGCGTCCACCGCCACCTGCAGGATCAGCGGTTCAGCCATGCCCTTGTCTTGTGAACTTGCGCACGAAATCCAGGCTCCACCTCAACAAGATGGTGCAAGTGCATGATTGGGAAGGACTTTTCCGGATGTCCACGGATTCTGTGGATAACTTTGTGGGAAAACTGCGGCAAGCCGCGCCAAGTGCTTGATTCTGCTGGCCCGCGGCGCCCGTGCCCAATTTGGCAGCAGGCGCACGAAGGCTTAAAAATCAATGACTTAGCACGAATTCACGACTTTGTCCGGGTCATGACCCGACAGCGCGGCGCATCCTGCACCGCAGCACCGTTCGTGGGGATAAGTCAAGCCCTGAGTGCCCACTTACCGTGCGCGCCGCGGCCTGCCGCGCGCCGCCTTCAGGCGGGGGTGCGTTGCGCGCGCGAATGCCGGTGCACGGCCTCGACCAGGGCCTGCACGTGCTCGGGCGGGGTGTGCTGGCTGATGCCGTGGCCCAGGT
Source organism: Rubrivivax sp. (assembly GCA_022842305.1). Classification (GTDB taxonomy): domain Bacteria; phylum Pseudomonadota; class Gammaproteobacteria; order Burkholderiales; family Burkholderiaceae_C; genus Rubrivivax. The sequence continues at coordinate 64,951 of JALHPY010000011.1, read as the reverse complement.
TGAAGACGTGGCCGTCCCAGCCACCGTCGGCACGCTGCGGGCGGCCGAAGCTGTCGAGCACGGCCACGGCCTCGCGCGCCACCACCTCGGGCGGGGCGAACAGCACGTTGGGGTCCAGGTTGCCCTGCAGCGCCACGCGCGCGCCCACCTGCTGGCGCGCGCGCCCCAGGTTGACGGTCCAGTCCAGCCCCACCACGTCGGCGCCGCATTCGGCGATCTGCTCGAGCCAGGGCCCGCCGCCCTTGGTGAAGACGATCACCGGCAGGGTCTTGCCGTCCTTGCTGCGCTGCAGGCCGGCCACCACGCGGCGCGTGTAGTCCAGGCTGAAGCGCTGAAAGGCGCCGTCGGCGAGCACGCCGCCCCAGCTGTCGAAGATCATCAGCGCCTGCGCGCCAGCGTCGACCTGGGCGTTGAGGTAGGCAGTCACGGCCTCGGCGTTGATGGCCAGGATGCGGTGCATCAGGTCGGGCCGGCTGTAGAGCATGGTCTTGACCAGGCGGTAGTCGTCGCTGCCGCCGCCTTCCACCATGTAGCAGGCCAGGGTCCAGGGGCTGCCGCTGAAGCCGATCAGCGGCACGCGGCCCTTCAGCGCCTTGCGGATGCTGGTGACGGCGTCGAACACATAGCGCAGCTTGTCCAGGTCAAAACAGTCGAGCGCGGCCACCGCGGCCTCGTCGCGCACCGGGCGGGCGAACTTGGGGCCTTCGCCGGCGCCGAAGCTCAGGCCCAGGCCCATGGCGTCGGGCACGGTGAGGATGTCGCTGAACAGGATGGCCGCGTCCAGCGCGTAGCGGTCCAGCGGCTGCAGCGTCACCTCGGTGGCGTACTGCACGTTGGTGGCCAGGCCCATGAAGCTGTTGCCGGCCTTCATGCGCGTGGCCTTGTACTCGGGCAGGTAGCGGCCGGCCTGGCGCATCAGCCACACCGGGGTGTGCGTGGTGGGCTGGCGCAGGCATGCGCGCAGGAAGCTGTCGTTCTGGAGTTCGGGCCACATGGGGCGCGATTATGGCCGGGCGGGCAGCTTGCATCCGGCCGCGGCAGCCCCACCTTCCGGCACGGGTAGGATGCACCCGCCACACGCTGATGGAGTCGAAGATGATGCTTGCCCGCCGCACCGCCCGGATTGCCCTGCTGCTGCTGGCCACCACGCTGGCCGGCTGCGGCTACAACGACTTCCAGCGCCTGGACGAACAGGTCAAGGCCGGCTGGAGCGAGGTGCTCAACCAGTACCAGCGCCGCGCCGACCTCATCCCCAACATCGTGGCCACGGTCAAGGGCGAGGCCAACTTCGAGCAGGAAACGCTGACCAAGGTGATCGAGGCGCGCTCCCGCGCCACCTCGATCCAGGCCACGCCCGAACTGGTGAACAACCCCGAGGCCTTCGCCAAGTTCCAGGCCGCGCAGGGTGAGTTGACCGGTGCACTCAGCCGCCTGATGGTGGTGGCCGAGCAATACCCCAACCTCAAGGCCAACGCCGCTTTCCAGGACCTGCGCGTGCAGCTCGAGGGCACCGAGAACCGCATCACCGTGGCGCGCAACCGCTACATCAAGACGGTGCAGGACTACAACGTGCTGGCGCGCAGCTTCCCCAGCAACCTGACGGCCATGATCTTCAGCTACGACGTCAAGCCCAGTTTCACGGTGCAGAACGAGGCCGCCATCTCGGCGCCACCGTCGGTGAGCTTCGACAAGCCGGCGGCGCCGGCCGCCTCGAAGTAGGCGCGCCATGATCCTGCGCGCCCTGCTGCTGGCCTGGGCGCTGCTGTGGGCGGCCGGCGCTGGCGCGCAGGACGTGCAGCCGGTGCCGCCGCTGAGCGCCCGCGTCATCGACCAGACCGGCACGCTGAGCGCACCGCAGATCGCCGCGCTGGATGCCAAGCTGGCCGGCTTCGAGGCCGCCTCGGGCCCGCAGATCGTGGTGTTGCTGGTGCCCGCCACCGCGCCCGAGGACATCGCCGCCTACGCCCAGCGCGTGGCCGATGCCTGGAAGATCGGGCGCAAGGACGTCGGCGACGGTGTGCTGCTGCTGGTGTCCAAGCAAGACCGCAAGCTGCGCATCGAGGTGGCCAAGGCGCTGGAAGGTGCCATCCCCGACCTGGCCGCGCGCCAGATCATCGACAGCGCGCTCAAGCCGGCCTTTCGCGACGGTGACTACGCCGGCGGCCTGAACGCCGGCGTCGACCGGCTGATCGCGCGCATCCAGGGTGAGAACCTGCCCGCGCCGCAGGCACGCGGCGATGGCGCGCAGCAGGGGCTGCAGCTGGAAGAGCTGGGCCTGTTCTTCTTCGTCGCCGTGCCCATCCTCGGCACGGTGCTCACCGGCGTTTTCGGGCGCCGCTTCGGCTCGATGCTCACCGCGGGCGCGGCCGGCGGCGTGGGCTGGTGGCTCAGCGCCAGCCTGCTGCTGGCCGCGGGCGCGGCCGTGGTGGCGCTGCTGGTGGTGGGGCTGTTCGGCGTGGGCTCGGCGCTGCGCCGCGCTGGCGGCGTGGGCGGGCTGCCGCACATCGGCGGCTGGGGCGGTGGCGGCGGCTTCGGCGGCGGGGGCGGTTTTGGTGGCGGCGGCGGCTTCTCGTCCGGTGGCGGGGGCGATTTCGGCGGCGGCGGCGCTTCGGGAGACTGGTAGTGGGCAGGCTGGCACGCATCCTCAAACACCGCTGGTTCGACGAGACCGACAGCGCGCGCGCGCTGCCCGCGCCGGCGCTGCGGCGGCTGGAGCAGCGCGTGGCCACCAGCGAAGGCCGCCACAGCGGCGAGATCCGCGTCTGCGTCGAGGCCGGGCTGCCGCTGTCCTATCTGTGGCGCAACGCCACGCCGCGCCAGCGCGCGGTGACGATGTTCGGCAAGCTGCGCGTCTGGGACACCGAGCACAACAACGGCGTGCTCATCTACCTGCTGCTGGCCGAGCACGCCATCGAGATCGTCGCCGACCGCGGCGTGGCTCGCGTCGTGCCGCAGGCGCACTGGGACGCGGTGCTGGACGGCATGCGCCAGGCCTTCCGCGCCGGCCGCTTCGAGGAAGGCCTGGCCCAGGCCGTGGACGCGGTGGACGCCGAACTGGCCGAGCACTTTCCGCTGGCCGCGGGTGCGGCCAACCCCAACGAGCTGCCCGACCGCGCCGAGCTGCGCTAGTGCCCCCTGGCGGATCAGGCGCTGCTGCAGGCCGTCTGCGACGCGCTCCAGTCGGCCAGCGGCCCCTGCAGCGCCGCGCCGTGGCGCAGCGCCGTCATCTCGGCCACGATGGACAGGGCGATCTCCGGCGGCGTGCGCCCGCCCAGGTTCAGCCCCACCGGCCCGCGCAGCGCCTGCACCTCGGCCGCGCTGACTTCGAAGCCGCGCAGGCGCTGGCGGCGCGCGTCGTTGTTGCGGCGCGAGCCGAGCGCGCCGACGTAGAAGGCCGGGGTCTTGAGCGCCTCCATCAGCGCCAGGTCGTCGAGCTTGGGGTCGTGCGTCACGGCCACCAGCGCGCTGTGCGCGTCCAGCGCCATGGCCAGCACCAGGTCGTCGGGCATCAGGCGCGACAGGGTCACGCCTTCCGCGTGCTCCCAGCCCTCGTGGTACTCCTCGCGCGGGTCACACACGGTGACGCGGTAGTCCAGCATCACCGCCAGGCTGGCCAGGCAGCGGCTCAGCTGGCCGGCGCCCACGATCACCAGGCGCAGGCGCGGGCCGTGCACGGTGTGCAGCGCGCTGCCGTCGAAACACACGCGGTCGCCGTCCTGCGACGGTGCCAGGGACACCAGACCGGTGCCCATTTCCAGGCGCCGGCGCACCACCTCGTGCCTTTCGATGGCCGCCAGCAGCTCGCGCAGCTGGCTTTGCACGCCCAGTGGTTCCAGCACGATCTGCACCGAACCGCCGCAGGGCAGGCCGAAGCGCTGCGCTTCTTCGGCGTTGGCGCCGTAGACCAGGGCCAGCGGCAGGCGCGGCGCCAGCGCGCCGCTGCGCACGCGCGCCACCAGGTCGTCTTCGATGCAGCCGCCCGACAGCGAGCCGGCCACCTGACCGTCGTCGCGCACGATCATCAGGCTGCCCGGCGGGCGCGGGCTGCTGCCCCAGGTGCGCGCCACCGTGCCCATGACGACGCGGTGGCCGCGGTTCATCCAGTCCACGGCACGGCGCAACACTTCGACATCCATGCTGTTCATGGTGGTACTCCGGTGGCGGGCTGCGAGGGCGGCACAGCATGCCACAGCCGCACCTGGCAGAGCGCAGGGTTCAGGGATTGGCACAGTTGCTGCTGTGGCCCTTTGAAGTTACCGTCGCGCCGCCCCTGTGCACTTTGCCCAATGCGGCCCAACGAACACCCGGAGTGAACTCGATGTCCTGCAACAAGTCCCTGCTTTCCCGCCTGGCCCTGGGCGCCCTGCTCGCCGCCGGCGCACTGGCCGCCACGCCCGCCCTCGCCGGCAAGACGCTGGACGCCATCAAGGCCCGCGGCCAGCTGGTGTGCGGCGTGAACACCGGCCTGGCCGGCTTCTCGTCGGCCGACAGCCAGGGCAACTGGAGCGGCCTGGACGTCGACTACTGCAAGGCCGTGGCCGCTTCGCTGCTGGGCGACGCCAACAAGGTGAAGTGGGTGCCGCTGAACGCGCAGCAGCGCTTCACCGCGCTGCAGTCGGGCGAGATCGACATCCTGTCGCGCAACACCACCTGGACGCTGACGCGCGACGCGTCGCTGGGCATGCACTTCGTCGGCGCCACCTACTACGACGGCCAGGGCTTCATGGTGCCGTCCAAGGGCAAGATCAAGAACGCCAAGCAGCTCAAGGGCGCCACGGTCTGCGTGCAGTCGGGCACCACCACCGAGAAGAACCTCACCGACTTCTCGCGCGCCAACGGCCTGGCCATCAAGCCGGTGGTGTTCGAAAAGCTCGAAGCCGCCACCGGTGCCTACTTCGCCGGCCGTTGCCAGGCCTACACCACCGACGCCTCGGGTCTGGCCAGCACGCGCAACAAGGAAGCCAAGACCCCGGCCGACCACCTGATCCTGCCCGAGCTGATCTCCAAGGAGCCGCTGGGCCCCAGCGTGCGCCGCGGCGACGACGAGTTCTTTGCCATCGCCAAGTGGGTGTTCTTTGCGCTGCTCGAGGCCGAGGAATACGGCATCACGCAGGCCAATGTCGACCAGCTCAAGGCCAAGACGGACGACCCGGCTGTGGGCCGCATCCTGGGCGGCACCGAGGACACCGGCAAGCTGCTGGGCCTGGACAAGGAATGGGCCGCGCGCGCCGTCAAGGCCGTGGGCAACTACGGCGAGATCTTCGAGCGCAACGTCGGCCCGAAGAGCGCTCTGGGTCTGCCGCGCGGGGTGAATGCGCTGTGGAACAAGGGCGGCATCCAGTACGCCCCGCCGATTCGCTGAGCTTCCTGCTGCGCGCGCCGATCTTGCGACTGCGGTGCTCGCCGTACGGGTGTACGGCTGCGCTCCTCATCGCAACCTCGACGCGCTCGCTACGGAATCTCAGCGATCGGCCACGCAGTGGTGCTCGAATGAATCGTCCGGCTTGAAGGAGCCCCGCCCATGACCACGGCCCCGCGCGCCGCGCCACCCAAACGCCGCGACTGGTCCTGGCGCAGCCGCGCCGTGCGCGGGTTGATCTACCAGGTGCTGGCGCTGGGCCTGATCGTGCTGGGCGTGTGGTTCCTGGCGCACAACACGATGGAGAACATGCGGGTGCGCGGCATCCAGAGCGGCTTCGACTTCCTCACCAGCCCGGCCGGCTTCGACATCGGCGAGCTGATCATCCCCTACGAGTCGATAGACCCCTACTGGATGGCCTTCCTGGCGGGCGTGGCCAATACGCTGCGCGTGGCCGTGCTGGGCATCGTGATGACCACCGTGCTGGGCACGCTGCTGGGCGTGGGCCGTTTCTCCAACAACGCCATCGTCCGCGGACTGTGCTACGGCTACGTCGAGATGTTCCGCAACATCCCGGTGCTGCTGCAACTGCTGGTGTGGTACCTGCTGCTCACCGAATGGCTGCCCGACCCGGGTGAGCCGCTGCAGCTGGGCGGGCTGGTGTTCCTGAGCAAGGGCGGGCTGTCCTACCCGGTGCCGGTGTGGGGCCTGGGCCAGGGCTTGTCGGCGCTGGGCGCGCTGGGGGGCGCGGGCCTGGCCTGGCTGTGGGCACGCAAGGCGCGCCAGCACTTCGAGGCCACCGGCCAGCCGCGCCCGGTGATGCTGCCGGCGCTGGGGCTGATCATCGCGGGCGGGCTGGTCGGCTGGGCCGCGGGCGGCGCGCCCACTGCCTGGAACGTGCCGGTGGCGGGCGAGGTCTCGGTGGACGGCGGCAGTTCGTTCACGCCCGAGTTCATCTCGGTGCTGCTGGGCCTGACCTTCTACACCGCGGCCTTCGTCGCCGAGGTGGTGCGCGCGGGCATCGCCTCGGTGCCGCGCGGCCAGTCCGAGGCCTCGGGTGCGCTGGGCCTGTCGCAGGGCCAGCAGATGCGCCTGGTGGTGCTGCCGCAGGCCCTGCGCGTGATCATCCCGCCCATGACCAACCAGTTCCTCAATCTGACCAAGAACTCGTCGCTGGCGGTGGCCATCGGCTACCCGGATGTGGTCTCGATCAGCAACACCGCCATCAACCAGACCGGCCGCGCGGTCGAGTGCATCGCCATCATCATGGCCGTGTACCTGACCACCTCGCTCGGCACTTCGGGCTTGATGAATTGGTACAACAAGCGCTCGGCCATCAAAGAGCGGTGAACCGATGAGTGCGTCCTTCACCCCCATCGCCCCGCGCCCGGCCCCGGTCAAGACCGAGGGGCTGGTGCCCTGGATACGCCGCAACCTGTTCGGCAACCTGCCCAGCAGCATCGTCACGCTGGCCCTGCTGGGGCTGGCGCTGTGGCTGCTGCCGCAGCTCTTCAGCTGGGCCGTGCTCAACGCCGTGACGGCGGCCGACGCCGATCGGTGCCAGGCGGCGCGCGGCGTGGGCGCCTGCTGGGGCGTGATCACCGAAAAGCACCGGCTCATCATCTTCGGCCGCTACCCGTTCGACCAGCAATGGCGCCCCGAGGTCGCCACCATCGCGCTGGTGGCGCTGCTCGTGGCCAGTTGCGTGCGCACCTTCTGGCGGCCCTGGCTGCTGCTGTTGTGGGTGGCGGTGCTGGCGCTGTTCTTCGCGCTGATGCGCGGCGGCGTGCTGGGCCTGACACCGGTGGAAACCGACCGCTGGGGCGGCCTGCCGCTGACCATCATGCTGGCCACGCTGTCCATCGTCTTCGCCTTCCCGCTGTCGGTGGCGGTGGCCCTGGGACGGCGCAGCAACATGCCGGCCATCAGGACCATCTGCGTGGTCTATGTAGAACTCATCCGCGGCGTGCCGCTGATCAGCGTGCTGTTCATGGCCAGCTTCATGTTCCCGCTGTTCATGCCGCCGGGCACCAGCATCGACGTGCTGCTGCGCGTGCTGGTGGGCATCACGCTGTTCGCCGCGGCCTACATGGCCGAGATCGTGCGCGGCGGCCTGCAGGCCATTCCCAAGGGCCAGCAGGAAGCCGCCGACACCCTGGGCCTGAGCTACTGGCAGGCGCAGCGCAAGATCATCCTGCCGCAGGCGCTGGCAATGGTGGTGCCGGGCGTGATGAACAACTTCATCGCCATCTTCAAGGACACCTCGCTGGTGACCATCGTGAGCCTGTACGAGCTGACCGGCGCCATGGGCCTGGCGCTCAACTCCGACAGCGACTGGCGCCCGTTCAAGATCGAGGCCTACCTGTTCATCGCCGCCATCTACTTCGCCTTCTGCTTCTCCATGTCGCGCTACAGCCTGTGGATCGAGAAGCGCCTTTCACTCAGCAAGAACCGCTGAACACACCATGACCGAACCGATCATCACCTTCGAAAAGGTCAACAAGTGGTACGGCAACAGCTTCCACGTGTTGCGCGACATCGACCTGAGCGTGGCCAAGGGCGAGCGCATCGTGATCTGCGGGCCCAGCGGCTCGGGCAAGAGCACCCTGATCCGCTGCATCAACCGCCTTGAAGAGCACCAGCAGGGCACGCTGCGGGTGGACGGCGTGGAGCTCAGCGACGACGTGAAGGCGATCGAGGCCATCCGCAAGCAGGTGGGCATGGTGTTCCAGCAGTTCAACCTGTTCCCGCACCTCACGGTGCTCGAGAACCTGACGCTGGCGCCGATGTGGGTGAGCAAGCTGCCCAAGAAAGAGGCCGAAGAGCGCGCCATGAGCAGCCTCCAGCGCGTGCGCATCGCCGAGCAGGCGGGCAAGTACCCGCTGCAGCTCTCGGGCGGCCAGCAGCAGCGCGTGGCGATCGCGCGCGCGCTGTGCCTCACGCCCAAGATCATGCTGTTCGACGAGCCCACCTCGGCGCTGGACCCCGAGATGATCAAGGAAGTGCTGGACGTGATGACCGAGCTGGCCAAGGGCGGCATCACGATGATCTGCGTGACCCACGAGATGGGCTTTGCCAAGGCCGTGGCCGACCGCGTGATCTTCATGGACCAGGGCCAGATCGTCGAAGAGAACGACCCGCACGAGTTCTTCAACAACCCCAAGAGCGAGCGCACCAAGGACTTCCTGTCCAAGATCCTGGGGCACTGAACGCGGGCCGCGGCCGCAACGCGCGTCCGCCGCCTGGCCAAGCGTCCAGCATGGCGCAGACCCGCAGGCGTGACCGGGTCCCAGCCGCGCAATTCCGTCGGGATTCTTTACGTATCGGCATTCGACCTTTCCGCCTTTTGCGCGCAAGTCGTTGAATGCAATGAGTATTCCATTTGTGGAGCGATTTATGCATGTTTGAACATGCTGCGTTGACCCAATTGTTCTTGGCGGTCATCTCAATTCAGGCCAAACACCTGATCACAAGTGCCAAGCAATCAGGAGACAAGTCATGCGCATGATCAAACTGGCGATATCAATAGGTATTGCCTTCGCTTTCGCCCCCATCCATAGCTCGGCGGCACCCGTGCTGGGTTCGGATCTGGCGAGCTTTGCGGTGCTGGGTGCAGCGGGGGTGACCAACGTCCCGACCAGCACCATCGGCGGAAACCTGGGTTCTGCCCCGAACGCCTCGGTCGGCGGCGGGTACGTCTTTACCGCGGGTTCGATTCAACAGAACACCGCACTCGCTCAAAACGCCCAGCTGCAGTTGGACGCCGCCATGGTCACGCTCAGTGGCATGGCGAGCAGCGGCATATTGGGTGCCGATCTGACCGGCACGATCAACCCGGGCGTCTGGGACGTTGCCGCCGGTGTCACCAATCTGGCCGGCAACCTCATCCTCGACGGCCTCGGCAACAGCAACGCCGTGTGGGTCTTCAGGTTTGCGAGCACCCTCATCACCTCGTCGACCTCCAACGTCTCGGTCGTCAATGTGGGCAGCGGCGCGAATGTCGGCCTCTACTGGAACGTCGGAAGCGCGGCAACGCTGAATGGCATCACGTTCGCAGGCAACGTACTCGCAAACGATCTCATCAGCAGTGACGGCAATCTGACGATGGGCTGCGGCAGGCTCCTGTCGGCGACCAAGCAAGTGACCTTGATCCAGGACAACATCTCGCTCGGCTGTACGACGGGAATGGATGCCACGGACGACACCGGCGCGGGCAGTCTTGTCGCCAACAGCGGCGGCTTCGACCAGGGCGCCAGCATCGGGTCAGGGGGCACGGGTGGGTCGGGCGGCCAGGTCGTGAACGGCGTCCCGGAACCCACCACGCTGCTGCTCGCCGGCCTTGGTCTGGTGGGCGCGTTGGCGGCCAGAAGCAAGCGCGCAGCCCAGCGCTGAGCCTCCTCGGCGGCGCTGAAGCCCCCACCCGCGCAGCGGGCGACGCCGGAGCTTGACTTGGCTCAGTGCGTCCCGGCCCGGCCCGCGCCACAGTGCGCGGGCCGGTCGACAGGGCCGGCACAGGAGATCAGGCGTGCAAAGCAAACTGCCAGCGGCCACGGCCAACGTGGCTGCGCGTACCCGTGCGGTACGCAAGAGCATCTGGCCGGCCCGGCTGGACTGGATTCAAAGCGCCAGCGGCCTCGTGCTGGCGCTGTTCATGTGGGTGCACATGTTCTTCGTCTCGTCCATCCTGCTGGGCAAGGACGCGATGTGGTGGGTGGCGCGCGCCTTCGAGGGCACCTTCATCTTCGGCCGCCCGCTGCCCTGGCTGGTGTCGCTGATGGTGGCCGGCATCCTGACGCTGCTGATCGTGCACGCCATGCTGGCGCTGCGCAAGTTCCCCGGCAACTACCTTCAATACCGCGCCATCCGCGACCATGTCAAGGACATGAAGCATGGCGACACCACGCTGTGGTGGTGGCAGGTGGTGACCGGCTTCGCGCTGTTCTTCCTGGCCAGCGTGCACCTGTACATCATGATGACCCGGCCCGAGACCATCGGCCCCTACGGCAGCGCCGACCGGATGTGGAGCGAGCACTTCTGGCCGCTGTACCTGGTGCTGCTGTTCGCGGTAGAGATCCACGGCGGCATCGGCCTGTACCGGCTGGCCGTCAAGTGGGGCTGGTTCGACGGCGCCGACCCCAACGCCACGCGCAAGAAGCTCAAGACGCTGAAGTGGGCGCTGACCGCCTTCTTCCTGGCGCTGGGCCTGGCCACGCTGGTGGCCTACGTGAAGATCGGCATCGAGCACGCGCCGCGCGCCGGTGAACCCTATGTGCCGGCTGCCGAGCAGTCGGCGCCGGCAAAGTGAGGGCCGGCACATGAAGATCAACTACACCGACGTGCTGGTCATCGGCGGCGGGCTTGCGGGCCTGCGCGTGGCCATCGGCGCCAAGCGGCGCGGGCATGAGGCCGTGATCCTGTCGCTGGTGCCGCCCAAGCGCAGCCACTCGGCCGCGGCCCAGGGCGGCATGCAGGCCAGCCTGGCCAATGTCATCAAGGGTCAGGGCGACAACGAGGACGTGCACTTCGAAGACACCGTGCGCGGCAGCGACTGGGGCGCCGACCAGCGCGTGGTGCGCATGTTCGTCAACACGGCGCCCAAGGCCGTGCGCGAACTGGCGGCCTGGGGCGTGCCCTGGAGCCGCGTGCAGCGCGGCGACCGCCAGGTCATCATCAACGGCCAGAAGGTCACGCTGACCGAGCGCGACGAGGCCCACGGCCTGGTGGCGCAGCGCGATTTCGGCGGCACCAAGAAGTGGCGCACCTGCTACGTATCCGACGGCACCGGCCACGCCATGCTGTTTGCGGTGAGCGACCGCGCCATCGCCGAGAGCATCCCGGTGCACGAGCGCATCGAGGCCATCGCCCTCATCCACGAAGGCGGCCGCTGCTACGGCGCGGTGGTGCGCAACCTGGTGACCGGCGAGCTCAGCGCCTGGGTGGCCAAGGCCACGGTCATCGCCACCGGGGGCGCCGGGCGCCTGTACCGCGTGACCACCAACGCGGTGATCTGCGAAGGCATCGGCACGGCCATCGCACTCGAAACCGGCGTGGCCACGCTGGGCAACATGGAGGCGGTGCAGTTCCACCCCACCGGCATCTTCCCGGCCGGCATCCTGGTGACGGAAGGCTGCCGCGGCGACGGCGGCCTGCTCAAAGACAAGGACGGGCACCGCTTCATGCCCGACTACGAGCCCGAGAAGAAAGAGCTGGCCTCGCGCGACGTGGTCTCGCGCCGCATGGAAACGCACATCCGCAAGGGCAAGGGCGCGAGCAGCCGCTTCGGCGACCACCTGTGGCTGGACATCACCCAGCTGGGCAAGGCGCACATCGAGAAGAACCTGCGCGAGGTGAAGGAGATCTGCGAGAGCTTCCTGGGCATCAACCCGGTGGAGAAGATGATCGCCGTGCGCCCGGCGCAGCACTACACCATGGGCGGCGTGCGCACCGACCACACCGGCCAGAGCGCCACGCTGCGCGGCCTGTTTGCCGCCGGTGAAGCCGCCTGCTGGGACATGCACGGCTTCAACCGCCTGGGCGGCAATTCGGTGGCCGAGACCGTGGTGGCCGGCATGATCGTGGGCGACTTCGTGGCCGACTTCTGCGACGGCAAGGCCAGCGACGTGAACATCCCCACCGGCCTGGTGCGCGAGTTCGTGGCCGCCGAACAAGCCAAGCTCGACTGGCTGGTCAAGGGCGGCGGCAAGGAAGACGCCTCGGCGCTGCGCATCGCCATGCAGCAGATCATGACCGACAAGGTCGGCATCTTCCGCACCGGCGCTGACCTGCAGGCGGCGGTGGACGGCCTGCAATCGCTGCTGGAACGCAGCCGCCACATCGGCCTGCGCTCGCACCAGCCGGGCGCCAACCCCGAGCTGGTGACGGCCTACCGCACGCAGAAGATGCTCAAGCTGGCGCTGTGCGTGGCCTACGGCGCGGCCCAGCGCACCGAAAGCCGCGGCGCGCACTTCCGCGAAGACCACCCGCGGCGCGACGATTCGCAATGGCTCAAGCGCACGCTGGCCACCTGGAAAGACCCGCGCGACAGCCTGCCCACGCTGCACTACGAGCCGCTGGACGTGGGCCGCATGGAACTGCCCCCGGGCTGGCGCGGCTACGGCGCCAAGGACTACGTGGACCACCCCGACACCGCGGCGCGCGCGGCCGAGGTGACGGCCCTGCGCGAGCGCATGGCCAGTGCCAGCCGCCACGAACTGCAGCGCGCGCTGATGCCCTACGACGAACTGCTGCCCGACAGCCTGCGCGGGCTGAATGAACGCATCGACGAGCCGCTGAAGAAAAGCGCCTGAGCCGCGCGCCTGAACGACGCACCTGACCGACGCACCCGAGAGCCACCCCGTGAAGACCATCCCCATCCTCCCGGCGCTGCATGCGCACAGCGCGCTGGCCGCCCCTGCACCGGCCTCCGCCGGCACGGCGCGCCGCCTCAAGATCCGCGTCATGCGCGTCAACCCGGCCGACCCGTCGGTGGCGCCGCACTGGCAGACCTACGAGCTGGACGACGCCGCCGGCATGACGCTGTTCATCGCGCTGTCCGAAATCCGGGAAAAGCTCGACCCCAGCCTGCAGTTCGATTTCGTCTGCCGCGCCGGCATCTGCGGCAGCTGCGCCATGCTGGTCAACGGCCGCCCGGCCCTGGCCTGCCGCACGCTGACGCAGGACCTGGAAGCCGAGTTCACGCTGGCGCCGCTGCCGGTGTTCGAGTTGATCGGCGACCTGTCGGTGAACACCGGCAAGTGGATGCGCGGCATGAGCGAGCGCCTGCAGACCTGGGTGCACCAGCAGGAAGCCGAGCGCGACCTCACGCGCCTGGAAGAGCGCATGGAGCCCGAGCTGGCCGAAGCCATCTACGAGCTCGACCGCTGCATCGAATGCGGCTGCTGCGTGGCCGCCTGCGGCACGGCGCGCATGCGCGAAGACTTCGTCGGCGCGGTGGGCATGAACAAGCTGGCGCGCTTCCGCCTGGACCCGCGCGACACCCGCACTGACGAAGACTTCTACGAGGTCGTCGGTGACGACGACGGCGTGTTCGGCTGCATGTCGCTGCTGGGCTGCCACGACGTCTGCCCCAAGCAGCTGCCGCTGCAGACGCAGCTCGCCTTCCTGCGCCGCAAGATGGTGGCGATGGCCTGGGCCTGAGGCCCCGCCCCGCCACGCCCGCCCGCAAGCGCCCCGGCCAACCGGGCCGGCGGGACGCCTTGCCTCAAATCAAGGGTGGGCGCAGCACCCATTGCAAATGTGGGTTTCCACAATGGCGGCCTGCCAGTGGTGGGGGCATTCTCGGCGCATTCACCTTGCGGTGAGTGCCAGCCCGGCCATCCAGGCCCGCGGCTTCGCGGTTTTCATCGACCCACCAGAGGAGTTCTGAAGTGATCAATCTGCGCCAGCTCACCATCGGCCTCGTGGCCGCGGGCTTCACCATGCTTGCCGCGGCCCAGCAGCCGCTGGTCATCAAGTTCAGCCACGTTGTTGCCAAGGACACGCCCAAGGGCAAGGCCAGCGACTTCTTTGCCGAACGCGCCGCCGCACTGACGGGTGGCAAGGTCAAGGTCGAGGTCTACGCCAACAGCACCCTGTACAAGGACAAGGAAGAGATGGAGGCGCTGCAGATCGGCGCCGTGCAGATGCTGGCGCCCTCGCTGGCCAAGTTCGGCCCCTTGGGCGTGCGCGAGTTCGAACTCTTCGACCTGCCGTTCATCTTCGACAACGCCAGCGATCTGCACGCCGTGACCACCGGCGCGGTGGGTCGGCAGCTCTTCGACAAGCTCGGCACCCGCGGCATCACCGGCCTGGCCTACTGGGACAACGGCTTCAAGTCGTTCTCGGCCAACAAGCCGCTGAAGTCGCCCGACGACTTCAAGGGCATGAAGATGCGCATCCAGTCGTCCAAGGCGCTTGAAGCGCAGATGCGCGCCGTGGGCGCCCTGCCGCAGGTGATGGCCTTCTCAGAGGTCTACCAGGCGCTGCAGACCGGCGTGGTGGACGGCACCGAGAACCCGCACTCCAACCTGTACACGCAGAAGATGCACGAAGTGCAGAAGCACATGACGGTGACCGACCACGGCTATCTGGGCTATGCCGTCATCACCAACAAGAAGTTCTGGGACGGGCTGCCGGCCGACGTGCGCGGCCAGCTCGAGAAGGCCATGGCCGAGGCCACGGTCTACGCCAACAAGATCGCCAAGGAGGAGAACGACTCCGCGCTCGAGAAGGTCAAGGCCTCGGGCAAGACGCAGGTCTACACGCCGACACCGGCCGAACGGCTGGCCCTGAAGAAGGCGATGGTGAAGGTCCACAAGGAGATGGAGTCGCGCATCGGCAAGGAAGTCATCGATTCGGTCTACAAGGCCACGGGCTTCGATCCCAGCAAGCTCTGATGACCCGTTCCGGGCCGCCAGTGGCGGCCCGGTTGCATAGCACCGGCGCCACCGCTGCGCAGAGGAGACCACAACATGTTCAGGCTACTGGACCACCTCGAGGAATGGCTGGTCATGTTCCTGATGGGAGCGGCCACGACGATCATCTTCGTGGCCGTGATGCACCGCTACGCCTCGGGCCTGGCGATACCCGGCGTGCAGGACTGGCTGCTCACGCTGCACTTCGGCTGGGCGCAGGAGCTCTGCATCATCATGTTCGTGTGGATGGCCAAGTTCGGCGCCGCCTACGGCGTGCGCACCGGCATCCACGTCGGCGTGGACGTGCTCATCAACCGCATGAAGGACAGCCTGCGCTCGAAGTTCATCATCTTCGGCCTGCTGGCGGGCGCCCTGTTCACCAGCATCATCGGCACGCTCGGCTGGGTCTTCGTCTGGGAAAACGGCATGCACTACGCGGTGTTCAACGCCGTGGGCATGGCCGGTGACAGCCTCTACGAAGGCCCCACCACCCCTGACCTGGAGATGCCCACCTGGATCGTCTACTGCGCGGTGCCCATCGGTTCGTACCTGATGTGCTTCCGCTTCCTGCAGGTCTGCGTGTCCTTCGTGCGCACCGGCGAATTGCCGCACCACGACCACGGCCACGTCGATGGCCTCGAGGAAGAACTCCCCGCGCCCGGCACCGAAGACCGCGTGTTCCGCATGCAGGACGACATGCACCCGCTTCAGCCCTCGGATTCCGACAACGACAAGCCCCGCTCTGGAGACCGCAAATGAACGGCGCCATCATCTTCCTGTTGCTGGCCGTGCTCATGCTCACCGGCATGCCGGTGTCGATCTCGCTCGGCCTCACGGTGCTGTCCTTCCTGTTCTTCTTCACCGAAGTGCCCATCGAGTCGGTGGCGCTCAAGCTGTTCACCGGCATCGAGAAGTTCGAGATCATGGCGATCCCGTTCTTCATCCTGGCGGGCAACTTCCTCACCCACGGCGGGGTGGCCAAACGCATGATCCGCTTTGCCACCTCGCTGGTGGGCCACTGGCCCGGCGGCCTGGGGCTGGGCGCGGTGGTGGCCTGCGCGCTGTTTGCCGCGGTCTCGGGCTCCAGCCCGGCCACCGTGGTGGCCATCGGCGCCATCCTGCTGCCGGCCATGGTGAAGGCGGGCTATCCGGTCAAGTTCGGTGCCGGCGTCGTGGCCTCGTCGGGCGGCCTGGGCATCCTGATTCCGCCGTCCATCGTGATGGTGATGTACGCGGTGTCCACCAACAGTTCCATCGGTGCGCTGTTCATGGCCGGTGTCATTCCGGGCCTGGTGCTGGCCGCGATGCTGATGTTCACCACCTTCTACCGCGCCTGGCGCAACGGCTATCCGAAGGAAAAGCGCGCCACCTGGCGCGAGCGCGCCACCGCGTTCCGCGAGTCCTTCTGGGGCCTGGCGCTGATCGTGGTGGTCATGGGCGGCATCTATTCGGGCATCTTCACGCCCACCGAGGCCGCCGCCATGAGCGCTGCCTATGCCTTCTTCGTGGCCGTCTTCGTCTACAAGGACATGGGCCTGAAGGACGTGCCCAAGACGCTGCTGGCTTCGGCCAACATGAGCGCGATGCTGCTGTACATCATCACCAACGCGGTGCTGTTCTCCTTCTTGCTCACGCACGAGAACGTTCCGCAGGTGGTGGCGGAGTACCTGCTCAACAGCGGCCTGGGCCCGATCGGCTTCCTGCTGGCCGTGAACATATTGCTGCTGGTGATGGGCAGCTTCATGGAGCCGTCGTCGATCATCCTGATCACCGCGCCCATCCTGTTCCCCATCGCCATGAAGCTGGGCATCGACCCCATCCACTTCGGCGTGCTGATCACGGTGAACATGGAGATCGGCATGATCACGCCGCCAGTGGGTCTGAACCTGTACGTGGCCAGCGGCATCAGCAAGCTGGGCCTCACCGACATGTCGGTGGCGGTGTGGCCGTGGCTGCTCACGATGCTGGTGTTCTTGATGATCATCACGTACTGGCCGCCCTTGTCGCTGTGGCTGCCGCAGCAACTGGGCATGATCGCCCGCTAGCCGCGCACCGGGCCGCCACAGGCCCCTTTCCCTGCCCCCACACAGCCCGCGTCCACACGCGGGCTGTGTCATTTGTGCCAGCGGTCAAAGGTGCAGAACACACCCCGTACGACATCGCCGGCAGGCCCTGGTGACGCGGGTTTGTGCAGCATCAAATCGCATCCGCGCACGCGGGGTAGGCTGCGCACCAGAGGTTCTCTGGAGCTTGAATCATGTTCAATGAACGGGTCCGGCACGTGATGGCGCGAGAGCGTCTTGTCGTCGCTGCGCCGCAGACCAGTGTTCGCGAAGCCGCGCGCCTGATGACCGAGACCGCCGCCAGCGCGCTGCTGGTGGTGGACAGCGACCGCCTGGCCGGCATCTTCACCGCGCGCGATGCGCTGCGCCGCGTGCTGGCCTGCGACCGCGACCCCGCGGCCACACCACTGGCCGAAGTCATGACGCCCGCGCCCTGTACCGTGGGCCCCGAACGCCTGTTCGGCTTTGCGCTGCAGCTGATGCAGGAGCGCGGCGTGCGCCACCTGCCCGTGGTGGATGGCCAGCGTGCCGTGGGCATCGTCAGCGCGCGCAGCGTGCTCGACCCCGAGATGGAAGACTTCAACTGCGAAGCGCTGCGCCGCGAAGGCTTCAGCAGCGCGGGCTCGCCGCGCAGCTGAAACGCCGGGCCACAAGCCTGGCGAGGGCGCGCTGTTCGGCCTGAGCAGCAGCGAACGGAGCGATCGGTGGCGGCGGGCATACGCCACGCGTTCCGGCTCTGCGTACTTCCCCTCATCCCTCGGCCGGGGGGTATGCGGGCCGAGTTTGGCTTAGCGCAAGTTCCGTGCAGCGAGCGCTCCCTAGACTTGCCGACCTTGAAACATTACCAAGGGTCGTGCAAGCGGAGCGCGCCATGTACAAACGTCTACTCGTACCCGTCGATGGCAGCGACCTGTCGGATCGCGCCATGCACGAAAGTGTGGCCCTGGCGCGCCAGCTGGGGGCGGCCATCACCGGCTTCATCGCCGAGCCCATGCAGCCCGCCCTGAGCGAAACGCGCCCGCATTCGCTGTGGGTCGAGGACGTCAAGGAGCACGAAGCCCGCACCGAAGCGCACGCGCGCCAGGTGCTGGGGCGCTTCGAGGAAGCGGCACGCGCCGCCGGCGTGCCCTTCACCGGCGTGCACGACCACGTGCCACGCATCGACAAGGCCATCATCGCCGTGGCCGAGGCCCAAGGCTGCGACATGATCGTGATGGTCACGCACGGGCGCGGCGCCTTCGGCGAGTTCCTGTTCGGCTCGCACACCAAGGCGGTGCTGGCGGGGTCCAGGCTGCCGCTGCTGGTACTGCACTGAGCCACGGCAAAGCGGGCCCTGCAAGGGCCCGCCAGCGTTCAGCACAGGAGTCAGCTCACCTGAAGGGTTCGGCGCGCGCCAGCAGCTCTTCAAGCCCCGGCTCGCCCGGGTCACGCGGCTTGCCGGGGTGAATGATGGCGACCTGGCAGCTCTCGGCGGCCTCCACCAGCTGCCGGTAGGTGCCGGCCGTGATGTCCTTGATGTAGGCCTGCTTGCGCTCGTCGTACGTGAACATGCGGTCGTTGATCAGCTGGCATTCGTTGCAGCTGGGGCAGCGCGCCGTGTCGATCCAGGCCTCGTCGCGTGAACGGGCCGGTGCCTCGGCCACGGCGGCCTCGGGCGCTGCAGCCACCGGCGCGGCCGGGGCGGCAACCACTGCGGCCGCAGGCTGGGCTGCCTGGGCGGCACGCTCCTGGGCCAGTGCGCGCACGGCGTGCGAGTCGTTGATGCCGCCGTGCTCTTGCAGGCGGCGCCACAGCAGCAGGCAGCGGCGCGCGGCCTGCATCAGGCGCGCGTCGACGATGACGCGCTGCAGCTGGTCCTGCGCGTCCACTGTCAGCACATAGGGCACGCGCGCGGCGGCCTCGGCCTCGGGCAGCGCCAGCCAGTCGGCCACCGGCAGCATCTCGGCGCCCCAGCGCGCACGCGGCACCAAGGCAAAGTGGTGGGCGTTGCGCGGGTCGACCAGCGCGAAGTCGACAAAGCTGAAGTGCAGCTGCTCGCGCACGCGCTGCAGCTTGTCGTCGGCGTATTCCAGCGTCTCGAGCGGCCAGTCGTCGTCGGGCTGCGGGTTGTGCGCCAGCGTGAAGCGCGTGGCCCAGTCGCCGCCCGCGGCGGCGTCGTAGCAGAAGCTGGGGAAGGCGCGCGAATGCGTGGCCACGGCGCCGGCCAGGTAGGGCGGCAGCGTCAGCGTCTCGGGGCCCGCGGCAGCGTACACGCTGAACAGCGCCGGCCCGGCCGCGGCCAGGCCCTGCGCGATGCGCTCGCGCTGGGTGTACAGGCTGGCCGCAGCGGTCTGCAGCACGAACATGCCGCCCAGGCCCATGGCCGTGGTCGCCAGGCGCGCGCTGCGCACGCCGAAGGCAAAGCGGCCGGTGCCTATCGAAGAGGTTTCGAGCAGGTCGCCCGTCTGTACCAGCACCTTGACCGGCAGGCCGCTGGACAGCATCTCCATCATCGAGGCATTCTCGGCCGCGTCGTTGCGATCGGGCGGGATGCACACCAGGTAATCGGGGAAACGCGCCAGGTCGTCGGCGGTGAGCGCGTGCTCGTCGAAGGCCTCGAAGAACAGGTCGTGCTCGGATTCGACGTAGGCGCCGCGCACTTCCAGCGCCGCGATGCCCAGGGCCTTGACCAGTTGCGTCAGTTCGCCCAGGCGCTCGCGGAAGGCCTGCGCCGCGGCAGCGCAGTTGTCGAAGGCGAAGCCATGCAGCTCGGGGCCGGGTTCGTCGTCGGCCAGCGCAAAGAAGCGCTGCGCCTCGAGCGCAGCCAGCGACTGCACCAGGCGCGCGCGCCGCGCCGGCGGCAGTTCGTCGCGCGGCACGCCCTTGCCGACGATGCGCGACAGCGCGTCGAAGTTGAACTGGTTGCGGTGCGGCCCGCCCAGCGCCGCGCGCAGGCTTTGCGGCGCGCGCCCGGCCTGCGAATGGCTGTAGGCGGCGCGCAGGATGTCCGACAGCTGCTGCACCAGCCGCGCCAGCTCGGTGCGGAAGCGCCGCGCCTTGGCCTGCTGCGCCTGCTGCCAGGCGTGGGTGAGCACGCGCGCCGGCATCTCGGCCGTGCAGCCGACCAGCGTGCCGTCGGCGCGCAGTGCGCCGCCGGTGAGCGACAGCACCTGCTGCATCACGTCATCGGGCGCGGTGCCCTGACGCGCGGCCACGCGCTCGGCCGCGGCTTCCCACAGCTCGGCCAGCAGGCCCTGGGCGCCGGCGTCGACGGCACGGCGGATCTCGGTCTCGACCTGCAGCACCTGGCGGCGCAGGCGCTCGCCTTCGGTGCCGCGCGGGGCCACGTCGCGCAGCACGGCGTCGACCATGTCCGACAGCGTCTGGGCAAAGCCCGCAGCGCCGGGCCGGGCGGCCAGCACCAGCGGGAAGTCGTGGCGCAGCGCGCCCAGATCACGGTAAGGCGCCAGCAGCGCCGGGCGCAGGCCCAGGCCGACTATGGGCGCCAGGCCTTCGCCGGTGCAGCGGCCGCTGAGGTGAAAGACCAGCTGGTCCTGGTGTTTGTCGGGGCTCTTGGATTGCATGTCCATCGCTGGTCTCTCAGGCGGCTCGTGCCGCGTCGCCTTCGGCGCCTTCGGGCCAGAAGGTGAACTTGTCGAACTCGCGGTCCAGGCCGCTGCGGATGGCGGCCGGGCTGCGCAGCTGGCCGGCGTTGCGCAGGTCTTCGTAGCAGGGCGCGTCGGGGTTGCGGTAGAGGATGCCCACGGGGATGGGGTCGTCCATCGAGGCGATCTCGCGCGCGCGGTCGATGTCGCGCGGGTCGTGCGCCAGCTGGTTGCGGTAGGCGCTGGCCAGCGTGGGGCTGAGCTGCAGGCCGTTGGCGTGCGTGAGCAGCTGCGTGCGCTGCGGGTCGTGCAGCCAGGGGTCGAAGGCCTTGGGCATGAACTCGGGGCAGCGCTGCAGCACGCGCACGAAGCTGAAGCCGCGGTGCCTGAAGGCCGCCTGCATGATGTCGTACAGCGCCTCGGGCACCCAGTCCACCGCCTGGGCCACGAAAGACGCGCCCTGCACGCCCAGCGACACCGTCAGCGGATTCATGGGCTCCAGCGTCGCGCCGTAGGGCGTGGTGTTGCTCTTGAAGCCCTTGGGGCTGGTGGGCGAGGCCTGCTTCTTGGTCAGGCCGTAGACGTGGTTGTCGTGCAGCACCACGGTGATGTTCATGTTGTAGCGCAGCGCGTGGATCCAGTGCGCCGCACCGATGCTGCAGCAGTCACCGTCGCCGGTGCTCACGAACACGTTGAGGTCGGGCCGCGCCATCTTGATGCCTTCGGCCACCGGGAAGGCGCGGCCGTGCAGGCTGTGGAAGCCGTAGGTCTTCATGTAGTGCGGCAGGCGGCTGCTGCAGCCGATGCCGGACACGAACACGGTGTTCTCGGGCGCCAGGTTTTCCTCGCTGCACAGGCGCTGCATCGCGGCCAGGATGGCGTTGTCGCCGCAGCCGTTGCACCAGCGCGGCACGCCGCCCTGGTAGTCCTCGAGCGCGTGGTGCTCCTCGTGGAGCTTGATGACGCATTGGTTCAGGGTGCGGCTCATGACTTGGCCTTTGCTTGCAGGGCTTGACGGGCAACGCGGCAGATGTCGCCGGGCTTGATGGGGCGGCCGCGGGCCTCGCTCCAGCAGTCGATGTCGACCAGGAAGCGCGCGCGCAGCATCATGGCCAGCGCCGAGTAGCGGCGGTTGTCTTCGTCGATGAGTTCGTCGTCGGGTTTGTCGGACCAGTTGCCCTCGATCGTCATCACCTTGTTGAAGCGGCGCAGGATCTCGCGGATGCCCGAAGGCAGCGGCTGGATGAAGCGCAGGTGCATCGACGACACCGCCAGGCCTTCGCCGCGCAGCCGCGACACGGCCTCTTCGATCGCGCCCATGGTGCTGCCCCAGCCCACCAGCAACAGCTCACCGTCGTTGCCGCCGAAGACCGTGGGCGGCGACAGCGTCTTCTGCAGCGCCGCCAGCTTGAGGCTGCGCATGTGCAGGCCTTCTTCATTGATGGCCGGGTCGTAGGCGACCTTGCTGTTGCGGTCGTGTGCCAGTCCGGTGAGGGTGTGCATGCCGCCAGGCTGGCCGGGCTGGAAGCGCCGCGACAGGCCGGTGACCGGGTCCCAGTCGTAGGGCTTGGCGCCCGGGGGCACCGGGGTCAGATCGACCGGCGGGGCCAGCCAGTCTTCGCTGAACTGCGGCCGCGCGAAGGGTTGCTGCGCGGTGGAGAGGCTGGCGTCGGACAGCACCACCACCACCATGCCGAAGGTCTCGGCGATCTTGCGCGCCGTGATCATCGAGTAGAAGCAGTCCTCGATGCCGTTGGGCGCCAGCACCACCTTGGGCGCGTCGCCGTGGCTGCCGTAGATGGCGGTGAGCAGGTCGCCCTGCTCCACCTTGGTGGGCTGCCCGGTGCTGGGGCCGCCGCGCTGCACGTTGACCACCACCAGCGGGATCTCGGCCATCACCGCCAGGCCGATGACCTCTTGCTTGAGCGAGTAACCCGGGCCCGAGGTGATGGTGACGGCGCACTTGCCGGCGTAGCTGGCGCCCACGGCAAAGGCGCAGGCGGCGATCTCGTCTTCGGCCTGGTGCACCAGGCCACCCACCTTCTCGAAGGCCTCGCTCAGGTAGTGCGAGGCCGAGGTGGCCGGGGTGATGGGGTACATGGCGCAGATGTCCATGCCGGCGGCCATGACGCCCAGGGCGACCGCCGTGTTGCCGTTGATCACCAGCTGCGGCTCGGTCACCTTCTTGGCCGGGATGCGGTACTTGAAGGGCAGGTTCGCCTCGCCCCAGGCCGCGCCGGCTTCGTACAGCGCCACGTTCTGCTTGATGACCTTGTCGTCCTTCTTGCCGAAGATGCGCGCGATCTGGTCGCGTGCCAGTTGCGCGTCCAGCCCGTACAGGTTGCACAGCAGGCCCAGAACGAACATGTTCTTGCCCTTGCGCGGGTCGTTCACCAGCTCCTTGCAGCGCTCTTCCAGCGGCACCTCGTGCACGTCGAAGCCGTCTTCGCGCAGCGCGGCCACGGTCTTCTGGTAGCTGGCCACCACCGCCGGGTCGCGGTGCTTGGCCCACATGCTTTCCAGCAGGATGGTGGCGCCGGGCTTCAGCTCCCTGGCCTGCACGCGGCCGATCAGCACCTGTTCGTTGAAGGCCACCACCATGTCGGTCTCGTCGCCGCCGTTGGTGACGCGTTCGCTGCCCATGCGGATGCGGATGCCGCTGGCGCCGGCCACGCTGCGTGCCGGCGGCTGGATCTCGGCCGGGATGATCTCGGTCGTCCAGATGCCGTTGCCCATGCGCGCGGCGATGGCCGCCAGGCTCTGGCCGCAGCGCTGCGCGCCTTCGCCCGAGTCGCTGATGACCTCGACGATGTGCTCGGAAAGCACGGTGGCGGCGCGGGGCGCGGCCGGCCGCACCAGGGTGGCGGTGTCGTTCATGCTGTCTCCAGATTCAAGCCAAATGCAGGCGCGCGAAGCCGCGCTCGCGGCGGTCGATGCCGAACAGTCGCGCCACCGGGTCGTCGGCGGCTGCAGGTGCGTACACGGCCTCGGTGTCGCGCAGGCCCAGGTAGGCCTTCATGCCGCGCGCCGCCTTGCGGCCGGCGCCCATGGCCATGATCACGGTGGCCGCGCCGGTGACGATGTCGCCCCCGGCATAGACCCCGGCGATCGAGGTGGCCAGGTTCTCGTCGCACTCGATGTAGCCGCGCTTGTTGAGCTTCAGGCCCGAGGTCTGACCCAGGATGGGGTTGGCGTTGGTGCCGATGGCAAAGACCACCATGTCGGTCTCGAGCTCGAATTCGCTGCCGGGCACCGGCACCGGCTTGCGCCGGCCCGAGCTGTCGGGCTCGCCCAGTTCCATGCGTTCGCAGCGCATGCCGCGCACGTTGTTCTTCTCGTCGCCCAGCAGTTCCAGCGGGCTGGTGAGCCAGAGGAATTCGATGCCTTCCTGCTGCGCGTGGTGGATTTCCTCGACCCGCGCCGGGGCCTCGGCGGCGCTGCGGCGGTAGACGCAGTAGACCTTCTCGGCGCCCACGCGCAGCGACACGCGCATGGCGTCCATCGCGGTGTTGCCGGCGCCGATCACGGCCACGCGCTTGCCCGGCTGCAGCGGAGTGTCGAAGCTGGGAAAGTCGCGCCCGCGCATCAGGTTGCAGCGCGTCAGCCATTCGTTGGCCGAGAGCACGCCACCGAGTGATTCACCCGGAATGCCCATGAAGCTGGGATAGCCCGCGCCCGTGCCCACGAAGACCGCGTGAAAGCCCAGTTCGCCCAGCATCTGCTCCAGCGTGAACAGCCGGCCCACGAGCGTGTTGTTCTCGAACTTGATGCCCAGCTGGCGCAGCTTGCCGATCTCGACATCCACCACGCTGTTGGGCAGGCGGAAGTCGGGGATGCCGTACTTGAGCACGCCGCCGGGCTCATGAAACGCCTCGTACACCGTCACGTCGCAGCCGGCCTTGGCCATGTCGGCGGCGCAGGCCATGCCGGCCGGGCCCGAGCCGACGATGCCCACCTTGAAGGGCTGCTTCTCGATGTAGGGGATGTTGCTCCAGCCCTGGGCGATGGCCATGTCGCCGACGTAGCGCTCCAGGCGGCCGATGGCCACCGGCTCCAGCGTCTCGCCCACGGTGCACACACCTTCGCACTGGCTTTCCTGCGGGCAGACACGGCCGCACACGCTGGGCAGCAGGTTGGTGTCGGTGATGACGTCGTAGGCGCCGTGGAAGTTCTTGTCGCTGATCTTGCGGATGAAGCCGGGGATGTCGATGCCCACCGGGCAGCCGCGCACGCAGGGCTGGTCGGCGCAGTCCAGGCAGCGCTCAGCCTCGACCAGGGCGTCCTCGAGCCGGTAGCCGCAGGCGACCTCGTCGAAGTTCTTGATGCGCTCTTCCGGTGCCTGCTCGGGCATGGGCGTGCGCGCCTGGGGGATGCTGCGGATGGTTTTCTTCTTGGCCATGGGTGTCTTCCGGCGCCTCAGTGGTTATGCCCGGCACCGCCGCGCAGGCGGCAGCTGTCTTGCCAGGCCTGCAGCGCTGCCTTCTCGGTGGGCTTGTAGCGGCCCAGACGTGCCATCAGGTCGTCGAAGTCGACCTGGTGCCCGTCGAAGTCGGGGCCGTCGACGCAGGCGAACTTGATGCCGTCGCCGATCTTCACGCGGCAGCCGCCGCACATGCCCGTGCCGTCCACCATCACCGGGTTCAGGCTGACCATGGTCTTGATGCCGAAGGGGCGCGTGGTGTCGGCGCAGCCCTTCATCATGATGGGCGGGCCGATGGCCACGACCTCGTCGATGTCGGCGTGCGCCGAGATCGCCTGCTGGATGCCCGCGGTGACCAGGCCCTTGATGCCGGCCGAGCCGTCGTCGGTGCAGACGATGAGCTCGTCGCAGCAGGCGCGGAACTTGTCTTCCCAGAACATCAGGCCCTTGTTGCGGAAGCCCAGCACGCCGATGACGTAGGCGCCGCTTTCCTTGTAGGCACGGGCCTGCGGGTAGATGGGCGCCACGCCCAGGCCGCCGCCCACGCACACCACCTTCCTGGCCTTGCCGATGTGGCTGGGGATGCCCATGGGGCCCACCAGCGCGTGCAGATGGGTGCCGACGCGGCAGTTCTGCTGCATCTCCTGCGTGGTCTTGCCCACCGCCTGGATGACCAGGGTGATGGTGCCCTTGTCGCGGTCGAAGTCGGCGATGGTCAGCGGTATGCGCTCACCGTGTTCGTGCTCCATGACGATCACGAACTGGCCCGGCCTGGCGGCGCGGGCCATCAGCGGATGCTTCACCTCGAGCAAATAGGTGACGTCGGAAAAATCGGCGCGCGCGACGATCTCGAACTCGGCCATGCTTGTCCCCTTGCGTGGCGGCGCTGCGCCGGCGTGGCCTCTGGCTCGGGTCACATCGGGGCCATGGCCGCACGATCCGTGTTGGCGGCCAGAGTAGCGGCGTACCCCTGCGGGTTCTTGCGTTAGATCAAGCCTGCCCCGGTGCTGGCTGGGCGCATGGCCTGCACTTGATCCAGATGAAATCGGCTCGCGCCGGGGGCTTGAGCAAGGTCAACGGTGGCCCGGGGCGGCGGCGCAGAATCGCGGCTCAACGCAGCGGACGCGCCGGCTGGATGGGGCCCCCGTTCGAGCGGCCCGCCGAGGAGAAAGCATGTCCGATTCCCTGTTGCCTGTGCTGCAGAAGCATCCCTTCGTCTCTGGCTTCCGCGCCGAGCACACCGAGAAGCTGGCCTCGCTGGCCCGGCAGGTGCACTTCGAAAGCGGCCAGATCATCTTCCACGAAGGCGACACCCACTCCGTCTTCTACCTGCTGGGCGAAGGCATGGTCGCGCTGGAGCTCGAGATGCCCGGCACCGTGATGCGCGTGCAGACGCTGTTTGCCGGCGACGAATTCGACTGGTCTGCCGTGCTGTCGAACGCCGGCAAGCACTTCCAGGCGCGTGCGCTGGCGCCGGTCACGGCGCTGGCCTTCGAGGGCGAGCAGCTGCTGGCCGCCTTCAAGGCCGACCCGGAGTTCGGCATGGCCTTCATGCTGCGCCTGATGGGCGTGGTGTCCGAGCGCCTGCGCGCCACGCGCGTTCAGCTGCTGGACATGTACCTGCCCGAGGCCAAGCGCGCCGGCACCTAAGCCTTTGCGTCCGCCACCGTGCGGGCGCGGGCCTCGGCCCGCCGCACGATGGCCTGGGCCAGGCCCGGAAAGATCACGGCATGCGCCGGCGTCAGCGCATGCCAGTACAGCAGGCCGCGCACGCCCGCCGGGTGGAAGTACGCGGTGACCACGACCTTGCTGCGCCCGCCTTCCTGGGCCAGCACCTCGAAGCCCAGCGCGGCCGATCCGGGCAGTTTCATCTCGGCCAGCAGCGTGAGCCGGTGGCCGGGCTCCAGCGCCACCACGCGCCAGAAGTCGATGGCCTCGCCCAGCGCCAGCTCCTGCGGGTGGCGGCGGCCGCGCGTCAGGCCGCTGCCGCCGAGCACCCGGTCCAACTGGCCGCGAACCTGCCACAGCGCGTCCAGGTAGTAGTAGCCATTGGCCCCGCCGATGGCCTGCACCTCGGCCCACAGCGCGTCCGCACCACACTGCGCCTGGGCCTCGGCCTGCATGCGCTTGGCGTAGAAGGCGAAGTCGGGGCGGTTCTGGCGGTAGAGCATCGAGCCATCGGTCCAGCGGCCACGCCCGGCATCGGCATCCGGCGGCGCGCCCTCGGCCTCGAAGGCTGCGCGCGCGGCCTCGCGGTAGGTCTTCAGCGGCAGCGGGATCAGCGCCTGTATGGCCGCGTTGTCGGCCAGCACGTCGTGCTCCAGCCCTTCGATCAACGCCCGCGCCACGTTGGTGGGCACGGCCGTCACCAGGTTGAGCCAGTACGACGACAGCCGCGGCGTGAGCACCGGCACCGGCACGATGAGCGGTTTGCGCCCCACCAGCGCGCCGAACTGCTGCATCAGCTGCTTGTAGGTCAGCACCTCGGGGCCGCCCACGTCGTAGATGCCACCGGCCGCGGCTTGGATGCGCGGCAGCTGCTCCAGGTACTCCAGCACGTCGGCCAGCGCGATGGGCTGCGAGCGCGATGTCACCCACTTGGGCGTGACCATGGCCGGCAGGTGGAAGACCAGGTCGCGTATGACTTCGAACGCGGCCGAGCCCGGGCCGATGATGACGCCGGCGCGCAGTTCGGTCACCGGCACCGGGCCCGCGCGCAGGATGTCGCCGGTCTCGCCGCGCGAAGCCAGGTGGGCCGAGGCGCCGCCCGAAGGCAGCAGCCCGCCCAGGTAGACGATGCGTTGCACGCCGGCGCGCGCCGCGGCGGCGGCAAAGCCGGTGGCGGCGTCGCGGTCGAGCTGCGGGAAGTCCGCGCCCGCGGCCATCGAATGCACCAGGTAGTAGGCGACGCGCACGCCTTGCAGCGCGCGGTCAAGGCTGGCCGGGTCCAGCGCGTCGGCGGCGACGAGTTCCACGCCGGGCCAGGCGCGCGCCTGCAGCGCATCCAGCCGGCGCGCGGCAGCGCGCACCGTGTGGCCGCGCGCCGTGAGAAAGGGCACCAGGTGCGTGCCGACATAGCCACTGGCACCCAGTACCAGCAGCTTGCCGCTGTCCGCTTCGCCCGTCATCCGCTTCCCCTGTTGATGGGCCCCTGAAGGGCCGGACGGGCCATCCTAATGTGCGCCGCTGCGCTCTGGTTTTCTTGTCGACTATCGCCTGGGCGGTGCAGGCGTGTGTCTGCTTCGCGCGGCGGGTGGCGGGTGGCGGTCGGCGCACACCCTGAAGCGACAGCCGACTTCCCGGCTCCGTTGTCGCAAAGCGGTCATCCGGCTCCGCACGAACTAGAAACCCGACAGCACCGCGTCCATGGCTGCCACCAGCGCGCTGGCCTGTGCCGCCACGTTGTCCACCGGTCGCCGCAACACCTTGACCGGCAGAGGCGCGGCATAGTGCGCCAGCGCATGCAGGCGCTTACCCTTGACCATGACGACCGGACAAAGCGCTGTCGGAACCTTGCCCGCGAAATCCAGAACGGCCAATGGAATGGTCAGACGCGTGGCCAGGGCATCGAGCAGATCGCTCTGGAGCACGACCACGTATGGGATCCCGGTGGTTGCGCTGCTGCTCGGGTTGGCGAAGACGTCGTACTGGGCCATCGGGCTCTCACCACGGGCGCAAGTCGGCCCCAGGTGCGCCATGCGCTTCAAAGCGGGCGTTCTGGGCGGCAATCCAGTCGCCAAAGTCGGCCTCGAACGCCTTCTTGCGCGCAGCGCGGCTGGCCTTGTCCTGGTGCGCCTGGAGGGCTTGGTATTGCTCGGCCGAGAGAATCACTGTGTCGAGTTGACCAGCCTTCTCCACGAACACCGGTTCGCGCTTGGCCTGGGCGCAGAGGCTGCCAAAGCGGTTCTTGGCTTCGGTGGCGGTAACTCGCATCGGTGGCTCCTTCAGTGACTGGCCATTTTAGCCATTCAGTGGCCGCGCCAGCAACGAACCACGAAACGACATGCGGCCTGCGGCGTAGCAGCCCGCCTTCGAGGACTGTTCCCGGCCGACAACCGACTACCCCATCCATCTCGAACGGCGACACCTGCCGGCCCATCTGCGAACGCAACGCAAACGCAATACACTGCGCCGATGAAGTCCGCCGTCATACCCCAGATCCGCGTCGAGCCCGAACTGCGCGCTGAACTCGAGTCCGTGCTCAGGCAGGGCGAGACCCTGACCGACTTCGTCGAGGCGACCGTGCGCAGCGCCATCGCCTTCCGGCGCGTCCAGACCGCCTTCCATGCCCGCGCGCAAGCAGCGTCCGAGGAGTACCACCGGACGGGCGCATCGATACCGGTCGAGACCGTTCTGGAGAGACTGCAGTCCAAGCTGGACGCCAAGCGCAAGAAGCTGGTCCGGTGAGCTTTGTCGTCGAGCTGTCGCCTGCGGCCGAGGCCGACCTGGAGCGCCTCTTCGACTTCCTGCTCGACCAGGCAGACACGACCGAAGACCTTGATCGCGCCCAGGCTGCGATCGACGCCTGCAGGGCGGCGGCGCAGCACCGGCTGGCGATCACGCCCTTCAGCTTCCGCAAGGCGGCCGGCAACCCGGCCCAGCGGGAATTGATCATCCCGTTCGGCGCCACCGGCTATGTGGCGCTCTTCGAGATCGTCAGTGCGTCGAAAGTCGTCGTGCTGGCGCTGCGCCACCAGCGTGAAGAGGACTATCACTGACGCTGATCATCGTGCGCGCTACCAGTGCGCCATCACCCAGCCGGGGAACACCGCCACCACCAGTGCCGCGCCCAGGCAGGCCAGGCTGGCGGTAACGGCGATGCGGCGCACCGGGCCGTCCACCGGCGCGGCGGCATCCGGGCTCATGAACATGAACTGGATGACGCGGAAGTAGAAGTAGATGCCCAGGAAGCTGCCCACCAGGCCCAGCACCGCGTAGCTCACGTAGCCGGCGGCAATGACGTTCTTGAAGATCAGGAACTTGGCGATGAAACCCGGCAGCGGCGGAATGCCGGCCAGCGAAAGCATGGCCAGGCCGATCATCAGCGCGGCAAAGGGGTTGCGGTGGAACAGGCCCTTGAGGTTCTCGAGCTTGTCGCGCTCGCCATCGTCGGCCGCGGGCGGCAACGCGGTGAAGACCAGCAGGTTGAGCAGGCCATAGGCCAGCAGGTAGAAGGCCACGGCCTGCAGCCGCCCTTCGGGCTCGCCCAGGAAGGCGTAGAACAGGTAGCCGGCGTGGGCGATCGAGCTGTAGGCGATCATGCGGCGCAGATTGGGCTGGCGCATCGCCGCCAGGTTGCCCCAGACGATGCTCACCAGCGGCAGCACGGCCACGATCTCCAGCACCGGCGATACCAGCCGGCCTTCGCCGAACAGGCGCACCGCGGCCAGCAGCACCGCGGCCTTGACGATGACCGCCATGAAGGCCGTGACCGGGACGCTGGCGCCTTCGTACGCGTCGGGCGCCCAGGCGTGGAAGGGCACGATGGCGGCCTTGAGGAAGAAGGACAGCAGCACCAGCACGACGGCGGTGCGCACCAGGGGGTCGGTGGACGACAGCGCCTGCGCGAAGGTGGCCAGGTCCAGCGAACCGCTGGCACCGTACAGCAGGGAGGCCCCCATCAGCAGCGTGGCCGAGGCCGCACCGCCCAGCACCAAGTACTTGAGCGCGGCCTCTGCCGCCTGCGGCCGGCGCCAGGCCAGCAGCACCAGCACGTAGACCGGCAGCGACATGATCTCCAGGCCCAGGAACAGGGTCATGAAGCTGTCGGCCGACTGCATCAGGCACACGCCGTACAGCGACGACAGCAGCAGCGTGCTGAACTCACCGCCGTACGAACCTTCGGGGCCGAAGTCGCTGCCGGCGATCAGCAGCACCGGCAGGGCCAGCGCCAGCACCATGGCCTTGGCCATCAGCGGGCCGGGGCTCACCGAGAACTGGCCGGCAAAGGGCGCGGCCGAGTAGCCGGACAGCGCCAGCCAGGCAGCGGCCACCGTGGCGGCACCCACGCTGATCAGGGCCACGGGCAGCGCCGCGTGGCGCGCCTTGCCGGCGATCTCGAGGATCACCGTCAGCACGATGCCGATGAGCAGCAGGTGCTCCGGCAGCATGGCGGTGAGGATGGCTTGCGCGTTCATCGGTCAACCTCTGCGCTGCGCGCTGCGGTGCTCACCCAGGAATCATTGCGTTGCTTCATTGCGCACCCCCTGGCAGGCGCGGCGTGCTCACCAGTTGCTGGTAGGCCTTGGCCGCGACCTCGGTCTTGCGCATGGGCTCGTCGGGGAACAGGCCCAGCGCAAACACCGCCACCACGAGGATGGCCAGGATGCTCTTCTCGCGGCCGTTCAGGTCGGCCAGCGGGTGGCTCTCGGAATGGTGCGGCGCCTTGGCCGCGCCGTACAGGAAGGTCAGTGCGAAGCGCAGCATGTACAGCGCACCCAGCACCACACCCGAGACCGCCGTGACGGCCACCACCAGCGGCAGGCTGTTGCCATCCTGGTACTGCGGCCAGGCCGAGGTGAAGGCGCCCAGCAGCACCAGGAACTCACCCGTGAAGCCGCTGGTCGTGGGCAGGCCCACCGAGGCCAGCGTGAGGATCAGGAAGAACACCGAATACACCGGGATCAGCTTGGCCAGGCCGCCGTAGGCCGCCAGGTCACGCGAATGGCAGCGCTCGTAGATCATGCCCACCATCAGGAACAGGCCGGCCGCCACCAGGCCGTGGCTGACCATCTGCACCACCGCGCCCTGTATGCCCACCAGCTCCAGGCTGAGCAGGCCCAGCATCACATAACCCAGGTGGCTGATGGACGAGTAGGCGATGATCTTCTTGATGTCGTCCTGCACCAGCGCCAGGCAGGCGCCGTAGACGATGCTGACCACCGACAGCACCAGCAGCAGCGGCATGTACAGCTGCGTGGCGTCGGGGAACAGCGGGAAGCCCAGCTTCATGAAGCCGTAGGTGCCCATCTTCAGCAGCACGCCGGCCAGGATCACCGAGCCGGTGGTCGGCGCCTCGACGTGGGCGTCGGGCAGCCAGGTGTGCAGCGGCACCATCGGCACCTTGATCGCGAAGCTCAGGCCGAAGGCCGCCAGCAGCAGGGTCTGCACGTCCAGCGGCAGCCGCGCCTTCAGGATGTCGGCAAAGGCGAAGCTCACCGTGCCGGTGGTCTTGTACAGCGACCACACCAGGTAGATCAGCGCCGCCAGCATCAGGATGCTGCCGAAGGCGGTGTAGAGCACGAACTTGATGGTGGCGTAGATGCGCCGCTCGCCGCCCCAGATGCCGATCATCAGGAACATCGGGATCAGCATGGTTTCCCAGAACACGTAGAACAGGAACAGGTCCTGCGCCACGAAGGTGCCCATCATCGCGAACTGGATGAGGAAGACCATGGCGTAGAACAGCTTCACGTCCTTGGTGATCGCGGTCCACGAGCCGGCCACCACCAGCGGCCCCAGGAAGGCCGTGAGCATGACCAGCAGGATGTTGTAGCCGTCCAGGCCGATCTGGTAGGACACGCCCCAGTCGGGAATCCAGGGCAGGCGGGTCTCGAACTGCAGGCCGGCGGCCTTGCTGTCGAAGTGCAGGTACAGCACGGTGGTCAGCAGGAACTGCAGCACCATCACCGCCAGCGTCAGGCTGCGCGTGGCGGCGGCATTGGCGGCGGGCACCAGCAGCAGGGCGGCCACGCCCAGCAGCGGCAGGAACAGCACCAGGTTGAGGATGAAGGCGTCAGACATGGCGCCAGCTCCACAGCAGCGCACCGGCGATGCCTATCAACACGAACCAGGCGTAGCGCTGCAGCTTGCCCGATTGCAGGCTGGCCAGCACGCCCCCGCTGCCGCGACCCAGGTTGGCCATGCCGTCGAGCGCGCCGTCGAGCACGATGCGGTCACCCAGGCGCAGGAAGACCATGTCGGACACCCACACCAGCGGGCGGCCGATGAGGATCTCGTAGAACTCGTCCACGTAGTACTTGTTGGTGAGCCAGCGGTGAGCACCGGCGAAGCGCTCTTTCAGCGCATCGGCGCGCGCCATGCCGCGGCCGTACATGAAGGCCGCCAGCGCCAGGCCGGCAAGGGCCAGCACGATGGAGATGATGAGCAGCGTGTGCTCGTGATGCCTGAGGTGCTCGTCCATGGGCGGCAGCGCCAGCTGCGGCTCGAGGAAGTGCGGGATGCCGATGAAGCCGCCCAGCGCCGAGAGCACGGCCAGCAGCATCAGCCCGCCGGTCATGGACAGCGGCGATTCGTGCACGTGGTGTTCGACCTCGTGCGTCATGCGCGAGGTGCCGAGGAAGGTGAGCCAGAGCAGGCGGAACATGTAGAAGGCAGTCATCAGTGCGGTGGCAGCGCCCACCACCCACAGCCAGGGCGAACCGCCGCTGCTGCTGGCATAGGCGAACAGGAGGATCTCGTCCTTGGACCAGAAGCCGGCCAGCGGCGGGATCCCGGCGATGGCCGTGGTGGCCACGGCGAAGGTGACGAAGGTGATGGGGATGCGTTTGGCCAGGCCACCCATCTTGCGCATGTCCTGCTCGCCGCCCAGCGCGTGGATCACGCTGCCGGCGCCCAGGAACAGGCAGGCCTTGAAGAAGGCGTGGGTCATGACGTGGAAGATGGCCACGCCGTAGGCGCCCACGCCCAGCGCCAGGAACATGAAGCCCAGTTGCGACACGGTGGAATAGGCCAGCACCTTCTTGATGTCGGTCTGCACCAGCGCGATGGTCGCGGCGAAGAAGGCCGTGGCCACCCCCACCGTGGCGATCAGGGCCGAGGCCTCGGGCGCCTGCAGGTAGACGCCCGACATGCGCGCCACCAGGTACACACCGGCGGTCACCATCGTGGCCGCGTGGATGAGTGCCGAGACCGGCGTCGGGCCGGCCATGGCGTCGGGCAGCCACACGTGCAGCGGGATCTGCGCCGACTTGCCGGTGGCGCCGATGAACAGCAGCACCCCCACCAGGCTGGCCGACACGGCCGGCGCCACGCCGCCGTGGGCACCCAGGGTGAAGGCGGCGTTGATGCGGTCCATGTCCAGCGTGCCCAGCGCGTGGTACAGCAGGAACATGCCCAGCAGGAAGCCCGCGTCGCCGATGCGGTTGATGACGAAGGCCTTCTTGCCGGCGCGCGCATTGGCCAGGTCGTCGAACCAGAAGCCGATCAGCAGGTAGCTGGCCAGGCCCACGCCTTCCCAGCCCACGAACAGTACCAGCAGCGAGCGCCCCAGCACCAGCAGCAGCATGAAGAACAGGAAGAGGTTCAGGTAGGCGAAGAAACGCCCGAAGCTCTTGTCGTGCGCCATGTAGCCGACCGAGTACACGTGGATCAGCGTGCCCACGCCGGTGACGATGAGCGCCATCACCGCGGTCAGGCGGTCGAAGTAGAAGGCGATCTCGAAGGCGCTGTCGCCGATCAGCGCCCAGCGGTAGGCGACCTCGACCAGCGGCACCCAGCCACCGGCCTGCAGCGCGAAGAAGGCCTTTACGGACAGGCCGAAGGCGATGAGCGGCAGGCCGCAGCCGACCACGGTGACGAAGCGCTTGCCCACGAGGTTGCCGCCCAGTCGGGTGGCGAACACGCCGTTGAGCAGGAAGCCGAGCAGGGGCAGCAGAACGATGGTTGTCAGCATGGTGCTTCTCGCCCTCAGCCTTTCAGGTCGCTGTAGGCGTCGAGGTCCAGCGTCTGCTTGGCTCGCACCAGCAGCAGCACGATGGGGATGGCCAGCGCGATCTCGGCGGTGGCCACGACGAAGATCAGGAACACCAGCACCGCGCCCGACAGCGTATCGGACTGCTGCGCGAAGGTGACCAGGCTGAGGTTGACGCCGTTGAGCATCAACTCCATGCACATCAGCATCACCAGCACGTTGCGGCGCACGATCACGCCCAGCAGGCCCATCGAGAACAGCGCCAGCGACACCGCCAGCAGGAATTGCGTCTTATCCATGGCGCGCTTTCGTGTCGGTCTTGCCAGCGGTCTTGCCGCCGGCCTTGCCATCTGGCTTGCCGTCTGCCTTGCGATTGACCTTGATCACCGCCATGGCCGCGACCACCGCCGCCAGCAGCAGCACCGAGGTCAGTTCGAAGTGCAGCCAGTATTCCTGGAGGAAGGCCACCGAGAAGCGCGAGATGCCGAAGGTGATCTGGCCGACATTGCCGCCGGCCGGCGGCAGGCTGCTCCAGACGCTGCCGACGATGGCCACCATCAGCACGACGAAGCCGATGATGCCCGGCACCAGCCAGCGCGAATACATCGGCTGGCCGGCTTCCTTGGCCTCGAGCAGCATGATCACGTAGACCATGAAGACCATCACCGCGCCCACGTACAGCAGCACCTGGAAGGCGGCGATGAAGTGCACGCCCAGCAGGCCGAAGATCACGCCCAGGCAGACCATGGTGAAGATCAGGGCCATGGCCACGCGCATGGGCTGGCGCAGCACCAGCATGGCCGCCGCGCCCAGCACGGCGCTGAGGCCGAAGAACACGAGCAGGAAGGCTTCGAGGTTTTGCAGCAGGTATTCCATCACTGGCTGCCTCCGTCGCGCCGGGCAGGGGCCGCCGGGTAGGGCTTGGCCACGTCGCTCTGCGGCTTCCAGGTGAGCATCTCTTCCATCGTCAGCCACATCTGGTGGCGGTCTTCTGCGGGCAGGCCCGGTGTTTCCTTGGCCATGCGGATGGCGTCCTCGGGGCAGGCCTCGACGCACAGGCCGCAGAAGACGCAGCGCGAGTAGTCGATCTCGAAGCGGATGGGGAACTTGGGATGCGCCGCATCGGCCGGGTCGAAACCGGCCTCGATCTCGATCACCTTGGCCGGGCACACGGTGGCGCACATGTTGCACGCGATGCACTGCGGCTTGCCGTCGGGGCGCTGCGTGAGCACGTGCTTGCCGCGGTTGCGCTCGGCGTAGTCCCAGCGCGTTTCTTCGGGGTAGTAGGTGGTGAGCGCGCCCTTGCGGCCGGTCATCCACTTGCCCATGTTGCGCAGGAAGACGCGGCTGGTGATGAACAGGCCGCGCAGGATCTCGGGCAGGTAGGCCCGCTCCCACAGGCCCAGCTCGGCCTGGTTCCAGTATTCCTTGCGCTTGTAGGGCGCGAACTTGGGGATGCTCACTGCGCGCCCCCTTGCACGGCCCACACCCACACGGCGGTGACGGTGAGGTTGATCAGCGCCAGCGGCAGCATGAACTTCCACGCGAACTTGAGCACCTGGTCGTAGCGGAAGCGCGGCAGCGACCAGCGGATCAGGATCTGGAAGCTGCAGACCAGCATCACCTTGGCCAGGAACACCAGCACCTGCGTGACCACCACCGCGCCATGGCTCATGGCGATGACGGTGCCGCCGGGGAAGGCGAAGCCCTGGTCGTTCATGTAGGGCAGGTTGTAGCCGCCCAGGAACAGCGTGGTGAAGAGCGCGGCGACGATGGCGATCTCGATGAACTCGGCAAACATGAACAGGCCCATCTTCATCGCGCTGTACTCGGTGAAGTAGCCGGCGATGAGCTCGGACTCGGCCTCGGGCAGGTCGAAGGGGATGCGCTTGTTCTCGGCGATGGCCGCGGTCAGGAACAGGATCGCGGCAAAGGGCTGCAGCACGATGCCCCAGGCCGGCAGAACGCCCAGCACCGTGCCCGACTGCTGCTGCACCATGGCGCCCAGGTCGACCGTGCCGTAGATCAGGATCAGGCCCAGCACCGTGAGGCCCAGCACGACGTCGTAGCTGATCATCTGCGAGCCGGCGCGCAGGCCGCCCAGCAGCGAGAACTTGTTGGCCGAGGCCCAGCCGGCGAGCATCGCGCCGATGATGCTGATGCCGCCGAAGGCGAAGACGACCAGCAGCCCGGCGTCGAGCTGCGCGATCTGCATCGGGTAGGTGCGGCCCTGGAACCAGTCGGCCAGGCCGGGGAACAGGCGCCCGGGGTCGAGCATGCCGCCGAAGGGCACCACGGCAAACACCAGCAGCACGGGCGCGAACACCACCCAGGGCGCCACGGCGTAGGCGAACCAGTCTTCGGTGCGCGGCTTGAAGTCTTCCTTCACCAGCATCTTGATGCCGTCGGCGATGCCGTGGAACAAGCCCAGCCAGACCAGCTTGATCTGGGTGAAGGGCAGGCGCACATAGGCGCGGTTGGCGCCGATGCGGTCGGACATCACCGCCGCCTGCTTGCGTTCGACCCAGGTCAGCAGCGTGCCGAAGGTCATCAGCATGCCGATGGCATAGGCGATGTAGACCAAGGCGATGACGAGGTCTTGGGTCATGCCGTCACCTTTGCAGTCTTCAGGGCGAGCGCGGTGAACACCGACTCGGCGTCAACCACCCCGGCCGGCTTGGCGAAGCAGGCCTGGAAGGCGCTGACCACCCCCTGGAAGTTGGTGTAGTGGCCGCTGCGCTCGGTCTGCACGCTGATGGGCACGAAGACGTCGGCGTGGCCGTTCTCGGGCTGCAGCCAGCTGTTGAGATAGACGATGCGGGCCTTGGGCGGCAACTGGCCGAAGTTGAAACCTTCGCCCCACACCAGCACCAGGTCGCAGTCGTCGGGGAAGGCCCGGCGGGCGTCGTCGGGCAGCGCCTGGAAGCGCGCGCGGGCGCCGGCCGTGTTGGGGTTCTTGTCGGCCCGGATGAGGATGTCGTCCTCCACCACCTCACCCGGCTCGGGCTGGCAGTCGGTCTTCACGCGGCAGGCGAAGCGCGGCGCCAGGTGCGCGGCAAACGCGGCCAGCTCTTCGTTGCTGGCCCAGTTGGACACCAGGGCCACCGCGCTCTTGGCGCTGGCGATCATCTGGCGGGCCTGCTCCAGCGCCGCGGCCAGTTCGACCGGCCGGCCCTTGAGCATGGGCTGCAGCGCGCGGGCGCGTTCGAAGTGCTGGGCCAGGTCACGCGCCTTGTTGCAGACCCAGGGGCCGTTGACCTCGGGGTTGTCGCGCGGGGTGACGCGGTCGATGCGCGCGTTCTGCTTGGCATCCAGCGCCTTGAGCTTCCATTCGCTCTTGCGGTGCCAGACGTCGATGCTGCAGCCGCGTGCGCAGCCTGGGCAGACTTGCGGCGTGGGCTTGAGGTACCACACGCGCGCCTTGTGCAGGAACTGCGTGGGCAGCAAGGCGCCCACCGGGCAGATGTCGGTGACGTTGTCGGAGTACGGATCCTTGGCGAAGGCGCCGTCCTCGGTGGGGCGGATCAGGCTGTGGTCGCCGCGGTCGATCACGCCCAGCGAATGGGTCTTGGAGATCTCCTTGGTGAAGCGCACGCAGCGCGTGCACAGGATGCAGCGCTCGTTGTCCAGCACGATGCGCTCGGACAGCGCGTAATGCTTGGTGGCATGCACCTTGGCATCGCGCGAGATCGAGGGCTCGCCGTTGTACTGGTAGTGGTAGTCCTGCAGCGTGCACTCGCCGGCCTTGTCGCAGATGCCGCAGTCCACCGGGTGGTTGAGCGTGACGAACTGCATCGTGGCCTTGCGGCGCTCGAGCACCTTGGGCGAATCGGTGTGCACGCGCATGCCCTTGTTCACCGGCATGTTGCAGGCGATGTCCAGCCAGCCGCTGCCGCCGCCTTCGCCCTCGACCTCGACCACGCAGATGCGGCAGTTGCCGGGCACCGACAGGTTGGGATGCCAGCAGAAGTAGGGGATGAAGATGCCGTTGGCGCGGGCCACCTGCATCACCGTCTGGTCGTCGCCGGCCTGCACGGCCTGGCCGTTGATGAAGATCTCAGGCATGGGCGGGAACCTTGGGGCTGACGGTGGGCGCGGTGATGTCCAGCACGCCGTCGCAGCGCGAACGCTTGTGCTCGATGAGGTACTCGAACTCGTCGCGGTACTTGGCGATGATGCCGAGCGTGGCGTAGCCGGCGGCGTCGCCCATGCCGCAGATGGTGGTGCCGTCGTTGGCGATGGAGATGCGCTGCAGCTGCTCGATGTCGCCGCGCTGGCCCTGGCCGGCGACGATGCGGTCGATGATGCGGTGCATCCAGCCCATGCCTTCGCGGCAGGGCGTGCACTGGCCGCAGCTTTCGTGGTGATAAAAGCGCAGCATGACCTGCAGCAGCCTGGGCATGCAGGTGCCTTCGCCGATGACGATCATGCCGCCCGAGCCCACGCCCGAGCCGGCCTTGGTGAGCGAGGCGTGGTCGTAGGTGACACCGTGCAGTTCGGCTGCCGTCAGCACCTTGGTGGAGATGCCGCCGGGCACGATGCACTTGACGGCACGGCCGCCCAGGCCGCCGCCGCAGTCTTCATAGATGAACTTGGCCAGCGGGTAGCCGTACTCGAGTTCGTACACGCCCGGCCGCTGGATGTGGCCGGAGATCGACACCAACTGCGTGCCCGGGCTCTTGGGCGCGCCGATCTGCTTGAAGACCTCGCCGCCCATGGCCACGATGGGGGTCACGTTGGACAGGGTCTCGACGTTGTTGATGACCGTGGGCTTCTGGTACAGGCCCTTCACCGTCAAACGCGGCGGGCGGTTGCGCGGGTAGCCCTTGCGGCCTTCGATCGAGGTGATCAGCGCCGAGGCTTCGCCGCACACGTAGCTGCCGGCGCCGCGGTAGACCACCAGGTCCATGGCGTGCGCGGTGCCCATGACGCTTTCGCCCAGCAGGCCGGCGGCGTAGGCTTCCTCGACGGCCGCAGCCAGGCGGCGGTAGGGCAGGTCGAACTCGCCGCGGATGTAGACGAAGGCGTTGCGCACCTGCAGCGCGTAGCCCGAGATGAGCATCGACTCGATCAGCAGGTGCGGCGCGTGTTCGAGGATCCAGCGGTCCTTGAAGGTGCCGGGCTCGCCCTCGTCGGCGTTGGCGCACAGGTAGTGCGGCTGGCCGTCGTTGAGCTTGATCACGCCCCACTTGCGGCCGGCGGGGAAGGCGGCGCCGCCGTGGCCCAGGATGCCCGAGGCAGCGACTTCCTTGGTCACCTGCTCCGGGCGCATCTCGCGCAGCACCTTGGTCAGCGTGCCGTAGCCGCCGCGGGCGCGGTAGTCGGCCAGCAGGTGCGAGGTGGCGGTGACCGGGAAGCTCATGATGAGCTTGCGGCCGGGGGGTTGCGTGATGGCTTGCGGGATCGGTTGCGGGATCACTTGCGCAACTCCTCGATCAGGGCGTCCAGGCGGGCGGCGTCCATGTTCTCGTGATAGGCCTCATTGACCATCACCACCGGCGCAGTGCCGCAGGAGCCCAGGCACTCGACCGTGCCCAGCGTGATACGGCCGTCGGCCGTGGTCTGCCCGGGCTGCACGCCCAGGCGCTTGCACAGGTGGTCGATCACGCCCTCGGCACCGCGCATCGAGCAGCTGACGTTGCGGCACACCTGCACGTGCTTCTCGCCGATGGGCTTGCGCCGGAACATCGAGTAGTGGGCGATGACCTCTTCGACCTGCACGCGCTGCACACCCAGGTAGGCGGTGAGCTCGGCAATGTCTTCGTCGGCGATGAAGCCGCGGTCATCCTGGATGCGGTGCAGGCAGGGGGTGACCAGCGAGGACTCGGTGCCCGGCGGGTAGCGACGCTTCATCGCGTCGAATTCGGCAATGAGATGCTTCATCGATCGCACTCCCCACCGATCATGTTGATCGAGCCGAAGGTGGGGACGATGTCGGCCACCTGGCCGCCGTCCATCATCAGGCTGGCCACGCCCATGTGCACGAAGCTGGGCGAACGCACGTGCACCTTGTGCGGCGTGCCGGTGCCGGTGCTCACCAGGTAGAAGCCGAGTTCGCCGTTGGGCGCCTCGTGCGCGACGTAGATGTCGCCGGCAGGGACCACGGGGCCATCCATGACGAGCTTGAAGTGGTTGATGAGCGACTCGATCTCGGTATAGACCAACGGCTTGTCGGGGAAGCTGCAGCGCCGGTCGGCCACGTTCAGTGGGCCCGCGCCCTTGTCGGAGCGCAGGATCTCGGACAGCTGGCGCATCATGTAGACCGATTCGTCCATCTCGCGCATGCGCACGAAGTAGCGGTCGTAGTTGTCGCCCTGTATGCCCACGGGCACGTCGAAGTCGATCTCGGCGTAGGCCAGGTAAGGCGTGTCCTTGCGCAGGTCCAGCGCCAGGCCGGTGCTGCGCAGCATGGGGCCGGTGCAGCCGTAGCTCAGCGCGTCGGCCTTGCTGAGGGTGCCGACGCCGCGCATGCGGTCGATGAAGATGCGGTTGCGGTCGACCAGCGCGTGCACGCGCGAGATGAAGTCCTCGTACTGGACGAAGATCTCTTCCAGGCGCTGCAGCCAGCCGTCGGGCAGGTCGCGCGCCAGGCCGCCGATGCGGCCATAGGTGTAGGTGACGCGCGCACCGGTGAGCGCCGCCAGGTGCTCGTACATGTAGTCCCGGACCATCACCAGGTACAGGAAGGCGGTCATCGCGCCCAGCTCCATCAAGCCGGCGGCGATGCAGGTGACGTGGTCGACCAGGCGCGAATACTCGGACAGCAGCGTGCGCAGGTACTTGCAGCGCGGCGTGATCTCCACGCCCATCAGCTGCTCGACCGCGTCGCAGTAGGCGAAGTCATTCACCAGCGCCGACACGTAGTTCAGGCGGTCCACATACGGGATCAGGTTGTGCCAGGTGTGGTCCTCGCACTCCTTCTCGAAGCCGCGGTGCAGGTAGCCGCAGTGCACGTCGCTGCGCAGCACGCGTTCGCCGTCGAGCTCGGCGATGATCTGCACCGTGCCGTGCGTGGCCGGGTGCGAAGGGCCGATGTTGACGACGACGCTGTCTGGCTGCAGCGGCGTGGTGAAGATCGAGCGGACGGGGTTGGCGATCGGGCGGTCCACGGGGCTTCCCATCAGTTCCGGTAGGGCACGAGCGGCTGCTCTTGCTGCTTGGGGTAGTCCTTGCGCAGCGGATGGCCGACGAAGCCCTCGTACAGCAGGATGGGGCGCAGGTCGCCGTTGCCGTTGAAGCGGATGCCGTACATGTCGTGGCACTCGCGTTCCATGTAGCCGGCCGAGCCGTACAACGGCACCAGCGAATCGAGCTCGGGCGCGGCCTCGGGCACGCGCGTCTTCAGGCGCACGCGCAGGTGGTCGGCGCTGGAGTACAGGTGGTACACGACCTCGAAGCGCGGCGTCTGGCCGGGCCAGTCGACCGCGGTCACGTCCAGGAACATGTCGAAGCCGAACTCGTCGCGCAGGCGCTTGACGGTGGCCAGCAGCTCAGTCGGATCAAGCTGCAGCACGAAGGCGCCGTGCACCAGCGCGCCCGGGCCGGCGGCCGGCAGCAGCTTCTCTTGCAATTGTTCGACGATGCGCGACGCCACGATCAGAAGTCCTTGTTGATGATGGGATGGCGCGAGGTCGCGATCTTTTCCTGCAGCTGCATGATCCCGTCGATGACCATCTCGGGCCGCGGCGGGCAGCCGGGGATGTAGATGTCGACCGGGATCACCCGGTCTATGCCTGGCAGCGCGGCATAGTTCTGGTAGAAGCCGCCGCTGGTGGCGCACACGCCGAAGGCCATCACCCACTTGGGTTCGCACATCTGTTCCCAGACCTTCAGCAGGATGGGCGCCTGCTTGTGCGTGACCGTGCCCACCACCATCAGCAGATCGGCCTGACGCGGGCTGAAGCGGGGCAGCGCGGCACCGAAGCGGTCGGTGTCGTAGGGGCTGGAGCTGACGGCCATGAACTCCATCGCGCAGCAGGCGGTGACGAAGGGGTAGGGGAATATCGAGAACTTGCGCGCCCAGCCGATGAGCTCATCCTTGCGCGTGGCGATGTACTCGAAGGCGCCGTCCTTGGTGTGGTCGGCCGGGACGATGGGGATGGTGCGTGCGTACATCGCGGGTTACTCCGTCACCATCTCGATGATGCGTGCCTTGTAGACGTACAGCACGATCAGCACCAACAGCGCCATGAACAGGAAGAAGGTGAAGAGCATGAAGCCGGTGAGGGGCTGCGCGCCCAGGGCCCAGATGATGAGGAAGATGGTTTCCAGGTCGAACAGGATGAAGATGATGGCCACCGCGTAGTACTTGATGGGCACCGCCTTGACGTTGATGCTGCCCACCGGCGTGGCACCGCATTCGAAAGGCTCGAGCTTGATCGCGTTGGACGTGGGCTTGGGGCCCAGGGCGGCGTTGAGCGCCAGCGTCAGGGCCACGAAGCCCAGGATGGCGAGCAGGTAGATCAGGAAGATGACGTAGGCATTCATGCCGGGGCCCCTTTGCGCGCGCTGGTTCGTGCCGCCAGCGCCACGGCGGCCTGCTGGCCTGCCGCTGGGCGGGGCAGTCGGGCTGCCCCTGC
Organism: Rubrivivax sp.; assembly: GCA_022842305.1. Classification (GTDB taxonomy): domain Bacteria; phylum Pseudomonadota; class Gammaproteobacteria; order Burkholderiales; family Burkholderiaceae_C; genus Rubrivivax. The sequence continues at coordinate 21,881 of JALHPY010000011.1, read as the reverse complement.
GTTGGTTCGTTTGCCATCCATGGGGCTGTGGCGCTTCTGCATGGTGGCCCGCAGGCTAAGGGTTTACGGGGCCCTGCCCTTTGCTTCAGATCAAGCGGTCCCACTTGGCTTGCACGACGCTGAATGGCGCTGAATGGCCCCAGCACAAGCAGGACCGCCGGCGCAAGGCCGGCGGTTTGCAGGGGGCAGGTACGGCCTAGAAGCGGTAGCGCACCGAGACGCGCAGCACGTTCACGCTGTACTGCGGCGCCTGCTGGCCGAAGCTCAGCAGGTTCTGCACCGTGGCCGGGGCCACCCCGTCCAGGCGCCAGTCCTGGGCGTCGTAGCGTTCGTACCACCAGCTGGCGTTGAGCCACAGGTTGTCCTGCAGCTTGTAGCTGCCGTACAGGCGCAGCGTGTCCTGCGCCGTCTTGGCCACGGGGAAACCGGTCTCGGCAACGACGTTGGCCATCGAGATCTCGCTGCGCGAACGCGACACCGACAGGTCGGCGCCGATGTCCAGCTTGTCCACGATGGCCGCGTGCTTGACGCCCACGCCCAGCACGTCGAACTGGTCCTTGGCGCGGGCCGTCCAGTCGGGCGCCGCAAAGGCCTCGCTGCCGCGCTGGCGCGAGCGCAGGTTCTCGTTGTGCACGAAGGCGGTGATGCGTGTCTGCTCGCTCAGCGCCCAGGACAGGTCGACCGCAGCCCCGAAGCTGCGCGCCGATTGCAGGCCGATGAGGGACTCGCCATAGGCGTCGTCAGCGTAGTTCAGGGCCAGGCCCAGGGCCAGCGTCTCGGACAGCGCCCAATCGGCGCGCAGGCCCAGGCTGTCGCGGCTGCGCTCGGCCAGGTTGAACTTGCGCAGCAGCGGGTTCTGGGGCGCGCCGAACCACACCGCCTGGCCGTAGCCCGAGTGGTCGCGCTCGGCGTGCGCCAGCCTGGCCGACAGCGTCAGCTCATCCATCGGCTGCACGGCCACGCGGCCCCACAGGGTGGTCTCGCGCGTCTCCACCACCTCGGCATAGGTGCGCTTCTTGTTGTCCTGCTCGGCCCCGCCCGAGAACTTCCAGGTGTCGGGTCCGCGGTAGTCGGCCACCAGCTTGTAGCGGTCTTGCGTGAAGCCGAACGGCGAGTTGCTGCGCTGCTGCGCCTGCACGAAGAGGTCGGCGTCGATCACCGGCCAGCTTTGCACGGCGCTGTTGTTGTCGCGCACGTCGCGCGCATAGCTGGCGTTCAGGCGCAGGCCTTCCATGGGCGCGGCCGTGAGGCGCACACTGCCGTTGAAGGTCTCGACCTCGCCGTCCAGCGTCTGTGCGGCCAGTGCCGGCACCGTGAGGTTGCCGTTGAGCGTGGGCTGCAGCAGTGCGGCGTCCTGCGTCAGGCGGCCCACGGCGAAATCGGCGCTGGCCTTGATGGTGGGCGTGATCTCGTAGCCGGCCGAGCCGCTGAACTGCTGCAGCTGGTTGTCGGGGGCCAGCGCCAGCTGGCCGCGCGTGGCACCGGGCACCACGGGCACGAAGGGGTTGTCCCAGTTCAGCGCGGCGGCGCCGTTCTTGAACTCCGACAGCTGGTAGGCCAGCGTGGCGTGCATGCCGCGCGCCACGTACGAGGCCGAGACCTCGATCCAGTCGGTGGTCTGGTCCAATGGCGCCGCCAGTTGCGCGGCGCTGGCAAAGAACGAACCGTAGGTGGGCTGGCTGCCGTCGCGCACGTCGCGGCGCACGCTCACGCGCCAGGTCCAGTTGTCGCCCAGCGTCAGTTTGCCAGCCAGATCGAAGCGTTGGCGCTTGTAGCCCACGTCCAGCGGCTGCAGCGTGGTGGCCAAGGGCATGGTGGCGGTGCTGCCGGTGGGAAAGCCGGCGCCCGCGGGCAGCGTGAGGTCGGCGCCGCCGTTGCCCAGGAAGGGCGATTGCGCACCGTCCGTCAGGTGGCGCGGCAGCTCGCTGTAGCCCAGGCGCAGCGAGTAGAGGCCTTCCAGGCCGCTGACTGCCGAGAGGCTGCGCGTGTCCAGGCCCAGATCGGCCGCGCTCAGCTCGGCGTAGTAGCCGCTGCCGCTGCGGTGGCTGACCGTGCCGCCCAGGATGGCGTGGGCCTCCTTGCGCTGCAGGCCGGTGTAGTCGCCGAACCTGGACGACTCATCGGTGACGGTGCCGATGCCGGCCTCGACGCTGACCTGTGTGCCCTTGGGGTAAGGGCAGGTCTTGCATTTCCAGGCCGAGGTGTCGACTTCGGCCGCAACGGCGGCGCCAGCGGCAGACAGGGCGCCCAGGGCGGCCAGTTGAAGAAGGGAGCTGTAGATTCTCATGATTCGCATCCGTGTTCGGTGGTGTTCGGCGGTTGGGAACCGGCGCGGCAGGGAGCGCGCGCCGCACCGTTCAGCGCATCAGCTTCGCCCCCGCGGGGTGGTTGGATCCGTGCACTTGCGAATGGCAGTTGCTGCAACTGCCGCCCACGACGTAGATGGCGCCACCACCGCTGCCGCCGGGCAGGCCGTCGGCCGTGCGCGCCACGCTGGGGTGGCCGGCACTGCTGTGGCATTCCTGGCACAGCAGTGGCGGGTTCTTGGTGAGCAGGGCCGCGCGCACCGAGCCGTGCGGGCTGTGGCACAGGCCGCAGTCCTCGGCCACCGGCGCGTGCTCCCACAGCACCGGGCCGCGCTTCTCGGCGTGGCAGCTGGTGCAGGTCTGGTTGACGGTGGTCTTGACCAGCATCGCCGGGGCACTGCTGCCGTGCGCGTTGTGGCAGTCGCTGCAAGCCATCTTGCCCTGGCGCAGCGGGTGGGTCGAACTCTTCTGGAAGTCGGCGCGCTGCTGCTTGTGGCAGCTCATGCACACCTGCGGCTCGCTCGCCTTGGTGAGCACCGGGTCGCGTTCCTGGTGCATCTTGTGGCAGTCGGTGCAGGACAGGTTGGCGCGTTCGTGCGCACCGGCATGCCAGGCGCTGCGCGTGCTGCCTTCGTGGCAGGACATGCAGACCTGGTTGCGCTCGGCCAGCGAGGTCTTGGAGTCGGCCTTGAAGGTGTTGATCGAGGCCGACTTCTTGTTCTTGGCGTGGGCCGCACCCGGGCCGTGGCAGGCCTCGCACTGCAGGCCGCCGGCACCGAAAGGCGAGCGCTTGTTGCCCGCGTGCGCGTGCGGCGTCTTGAACAAGGCCTTGGCCGAGTACGTACTGCTCTCGTCGTCGTGACACTCGAGGCAGGTGTCGGCGCCCTCGGTCGTGTAACCGGTCTGCGCCAGCGCCAGGGGCTGCCAGGCCAGTGCGGCCAGCGGCAGCAGCGCACGCAGCAGGTGTCTCGTGATGTTCATGGATGTCTGCCTGTGGGTCTGGGGTCGTGGAAATCGAAAAAGGGATGAGCGCAGGCGTCGTGCCGGCACTCAGGACTTGGGCTTGGGCTGCTTCTTCTGCAGCGCGATGACGCGGTCCTTGATGGCGATGTAGGGGCCCAGCGGCAGCACCTTCTTGCTCACCAGTTCGGTCTTGGTGAGATAGGGCCGGCCCTTGATCAGGCGCTCGGCGGTGGCGTCGTCGATGTGCGGCAGCTTCTTCAGCTCGGCCTTGCTGGCGCTGTTGATGTCGATGCGCTTCACCGGCACCGGCGGCGCCTTCTGCCTGGGCGGCGGCATGCCGTGCAGGCCAGGCGCAGAGGCCGCGGGCGCCATGATCGACGCGCCGGGCGCGGCCTGGGCGGCGCCCAGGGCCACCGCAGCAGCCAGCAAGAGCGCGGCGCGGCCGAGCCGCAGCGTTGCGATGGAGAGCTTGTTCATGGCTTGTGGCAAGGGAAAGTGCCCATCGTTGTGGATGCTGCCACCGACCCACGGGGCCGTGAACAGCATCGATCGAGGCGGACCGAGAAAACCCGGACCCTGATGCAAAAAAGCAACCCGGACGTCAGCATGCGTCCGGGTTGCCTGGGTCTGTGTGGCGGGGGCCGGACGTGCCGCCCCCCGCGCACCGTCTCACGCTACTTCGAGTGCGAGGCAGCGATCGACGCGATGCGGCCCGGGCCGTGGCACACGAGACAGGTCTCGTTGCTGGCCAGCGCCACGCTGCGCTGTGCGTAGATCGAACCGCCATTCACGCGGAAGTGCGTGACCGCGTCGTTCGAGTCATGGCAGGCGAAGCAGGCCGTGGCGATCGGCGACGTGACCAGCGTGGTCGCGGCAGCGTCGGTGGGCAGGCCGGTGGCCGCTGCGACGCTGAAGTTGCTGCCGTAGGCGACACCGGTGGTGATGTACGGCGAGTTCGTGATCGACGCGGCGACGGTGCCGCTGGCCACCAGGCGATGCTGGCGGTTTTCCACCGCATTGGCCGAGGCCGTGGCGCTGAAGTCGAAAGTGCCGGGCAAGTGGCAGGCTTCGCACTGGTTGAGCACGCCCGGGTAGGTGATCTCGAAGTAGCCCTCGGTGGTCGAGCGGGCATGCCAGTTGTACGGCACGGTGCGCTTGGCCGACGCGTGGATCGCGTGCACGAAGGCGGTGGAGTCGGCCGACCAGCCGTTGCTGGCACGGTTGGGGGTGTGGCACCACGAGCAGGTCGTGCCATCGTTGCGCTGGCCACCGTGGAAGGCTTCTTCGGTGAAGGTGCCCAGTTCCTGGTGGCAGGCGTTGCAGCGCTTGTCCTCGACGATGGCGCGGCGGCCGGTGTAGCCGGTGCCGACGCGCTGCACGTTGGGCGTGATCACGATCAGGCCGCCCGAAACGTTGGGCATGCCGGCGGTCACCCCCGCGTTGGTGGCCGCGGCCGTCGGGAAGGCGGCCAGGTTGGTCTGCGTCAGCGGCATCGCGGATCTGACGTTGTACGAGTAGCCCAGGCCACCCGTCAGCATGACGGCGTTGTCGGGGATGACGACGTTGGTCAGCGTGGCCACGTAGAAGCCGGCGTCGGCACCCGTGCCGGCCACCAGCGTGCCCGTGGCGCTACCCGTGGCGCTGCCGTTCCAAAGGCTGCGCAGGTAGCTCGAGGCGGAGGCGTTGAAGTCGGCCGGGGCGGTAATACCGTCCTGCGGCACGGCGTACACGAAGTAAACGCTGGGCGCGCCGGCAAAGTTGGTCCAGATCTCCTTCTGGCCGGTGGCCGGGTTGACCGCCGTGGTGGCGAAGTCTTCCAGCGGCGTGACCACACCGTTCTGCAGCATGCGGAACACCATCACCGGGTTCTTGCCGGCATTGCGCGAGACGCTCTTGACCTCGTGCGAGACGCGGATGGCACCGACGGGCAGGCGCGCCGTGTTGGACGCGATCCAGGCCGAGTTGGTGTTGTTGTCGGTCTGCCCCGCGAGCAGCGAATTGCCCGGGTTCGGCGGCGTCACCGGGATGTGGTTCAGGTCGACGTCCTGCAGGCCGGAAGGCCTGTGGCAGGTGGCGCAGGCCGAGTCATCGGGCTGGGCGCCGGCCGGGTGGGCGTTGGGCGTGCTGGTCAGGCCCGCATTGGCGTCGCGCAGCGTGACACCGGCGCCGGTGGCGAAGTTGATGCCGTCGTGGCAGGAGCCGCAGGCCAGCGTGCTGGGCACGAGCTTCCAGTTGTCGCCCTGGGGCGAACTGGCCGGGACCGCGACCGACTGCGAATTCAGCGCCGTGGCGGCGGGGTCGCCGTCGTGGCACTTGGTGCAGTTGCGGATGTCCTGCGGGTAGGTGGGCTCGTTCAGCACCAGGCCGCCGTAGTTGTAGTTCTTGTTGACCAGCATGCCGCCCAGGTGCAGCTTGTGGATGAAATTGGGCAGGTTGCCGACGGAGCGGCCGTCGAGCACGTTGGTGCTGGAGGTGAAGGTCTTGACCGCGCCGCTGGTGGTGGCGGTGGCCTCGGTGCGGCCGTACTTGCGCTGCTCGGTGTGGCAGACCACGCAGTAGTCGACGTTGTTGCGCGCACCGCCGTGGAAGCCGGCGGCATTGGCCTCGGGGTCGCCGCCCGGGATGCCGCCGAGCTTGCGGTGGCATTCCTCGCACTTGGTGTTGTTGACGATGACGCGTTTCGCGTCGGCCGGCACCGCCCCGCCGGCGGGGATGAAGTCGTACACGGCATCGAAGGGCACGGCCATCGTCACCGCGGCCACGGGCGAAGCCGTGGCGGTGGGCGTGTTGGTGCCGGTGCCCGGGGCGTTGCCCGACAACTGGATGGTCAGGCGGTGCGTCAGGTTGGGGTTGTAGCTCAGGTCACCCAGGTCGGCCTTGTTGGCGGGGGCGGCAACCGTCATCGCGGCGACGTCTGCCGCCATCGTGGTGACGTCCCGGTAGAAGGTGTAGCGATAGCTGCCGTCACCGTTGTCGACCAGCGTGCCGGTGTTGTCGGTGCCCGGGCGCTGGGGCGCCGCTGCGGCCGTGTTGCTGGGCACGGAGGTGACGATGTAGCTGACCCACTTGCTGGGGCTGCCGGCGCTGGCGGGCACCAGCTTGGCCAGCGAGAAGGCCAGATTGGGGTAGGCGGCGGGCACCTGTGGCTGCGCCGTGGCGCTGCGCGTGGTGTTGCCCAGGCCGACCACCGGCTTGCCGAAGCCGTCGGTGACCGTGAAGTTGACGACCGGCTTGCCGGCGATGGTCACGCTGTTGACCGTCACCGTGGGCTGCAGGTCTCGCCAGGCGGCGGCGTTGCTGGCGATGGCAGCGGTGTTGGTCAGCGCATTGCTGCCGACGCTGGTGGTGCCGGCGCCGCCGGCCGATCCGGGATCACCCTGCTGGCCCGGGGGGCCCGCGGGCCCGGTCGGACCCTGGCTGCCCGCTGGCCCTGCGGGGCCGCTGTCGCCTCCGCAACCGGAAAGCGCTGCCGCGATGACGCCGGTGGCAAGAAGTGCCAGCCAGCTGCGATGCTTGAACATGCCCATCAATGTCCTCCTCGAGGGGTGGAACCGAAACAATTTTCTCGCCTGGCTGTCACGACCTGATCACAGGCCATGGCACCGGCACGCCGAGGGGCATTCCATGTCGCAGCCATTCATGCAGAAAGAAGGGCACGGTCACCGATCGGTCCGGCCGAGTGTAGGTATCGCAAACCTTGAAAGATTGATGCAAGTCAGGTCCGGCGCTTCTCTGCGGCGGTGCGTTTATGCACCGCGGCGGCGCGCAAATACCCAGATGGGTAGTTGTCCTTCCTGGATGGAACAAGGCCGTGGCTGCATTTGCAGCCACGGCCTTGAGGGGGTGCGACACAGCGTCGCAGGGACGCCGCGCAACAGTTGAGCGCTTACTTGGCGCTGAGGATCAGGGCCACGACGGCCTTCAGGTCGGCTTCGCTGCCGGGAACCTTCTTGTGGTCTTCCTCGTCACCCATCTTGCCGCCTTCCTTGAGGCCCTTGAGCAGCTTGGCCGGCGCGGCTGCATCGCCAGCGTACTTCTTGGCTATCGCGGCGTAGGACGGGCCCTTCTTGGTGGTCTTCTCGGTGTGGCACTTGTTGCACTTCTCCTTGGCGATCAGGTCCTCCGCAGGGCCGGCGAATGCCACGGTGGAAGAGGCCAGCGCAAATGCCGCGGCGATGATCAGGGACGAACGCTTCATGGTCGACACTCCAGTCGTTTGGAAAGGCTTACTTCGCGGACAGCACCAGCGCGGCGATGGCCTTCAGGTCTTCGTCGCTGGCCTTGACCTTCTTGTGGTCTTCCTCGTCACCGACCTGCCCGCCGTTCTTGAGCTGCAGGAAGATCTTCTCGGCGGCTTCGGGCTTGCCCTTGTACTTGACCGCAATCGAGGCCCAGGACGGGCCCTTCTTGGTGGTCTTCTCGGTGTGGCACTTGTTGCACTTTTCCTTGGCGACGATGTCTTCCGCGGGGCCCGCAAGGGCAGGGCCGGCCAGCGAGACGGTGGCGAAGGCGGCGGCAATGGCAAGGGCGAGCTTCATGTGATTTCTCCGGTGTGACCTGGCGACAGGGCCAGGTTCGTACCTGTTGAACTGTCTGCAAGGCCATCCGGTTGACGGCGCCGCAGGCTCAGAGCGGGTTTTCTGGTGGCTGCGGCGATTCTTTCGGTGCCGTATGCGCGCTGCCTTGATCCTGGTCAACCGCGCGCACGCCTGTCGAACCGCCGAAGCGCAGGGTTTCAGCAGATGCGCGGTAGCTGGTCGCCCGTGAGCCAGTCGACGATGCGCCGCCCGCCGAAGCGCGCGCGCATCTGCACGAAGTGGTTCGCATCCGCTAGCACCTCGCCGATGACGGCCGCGTCGCGCGCCAGCGGGTGCGCGCGCATGGCGGCCAGCAGGCGCGGCGCGTCGTCGGCCGCGCAAATGGCCACCAGCTTGCCTTCGTTGGCCACGTACAGCGGGTCCAGGCCCAGGAACTCGCAGGCCGCCTCGACCTCGCGCCGCAGCGGCAGCGCGGCCTCGTCGATGAGCATGCCGCAGCCCGACTGGCCCGCCAGCTCGTTCAGCGTGGTGGCCAGGCCGCCGCGCGTGGGGTCGCGCAGGCAATGGATGCCGGGCACGGCAGCCAGCATGTCGGCCACCAGGCCGTGCAGCGCCGCGGTGTCCGATTGCAGCGTGGTCTGGAAGCTCAGGTTCTCGCGCAGCGACATGATGGCCACGCCGTGGTCGCCCAGCGTGCCGCTGAGCAGGATGCGGTCGCCCGGGCGCGCGCCGCGGCCGCTGACCTGCACGCCCGCCGGCACCACGCCCACGCCGGTGGTGGTGATGAACACACCGTCGCCCTTGCCGCGCTCCACCACCTTGGTGTCGCCGGTGACGATGGGCACGCCGGCCTGGCGCGATGCCGCGGCCATGGATTCGACGATGCGCGCCAGGTCGGCCAGCGCCAGGCCTTCTTCCAATATGAAGCTGGCCGCCAGGTACAGCGGCGTGGCGCCGTTCATGGCCACGTCGTTGAGGGTGCCGTGCACCGCCAGGCAGCCGATGTCGCCGCCCGGAAAGAACAGCGGCGACACCACGTGGCTGTCGGTGGCCATCACCAGCCGCCCCGGTGGCAGCGGCAGCACCGCGCCGTCGTCGCCCTGGCGCAGCCATTCGTTGTCGAAGGCGCGCAAGAACAGCTCTTCGATCAGCTGCGCCATGGCGCGCCCGCCGCTGCCGTGCGACAAATCGACGCAGCCGTGCTTGATGTCCAGCGGCCGGACGTAGCCCTTGCGAGCGGTTTTCATCGGGCCATCATCCTACAAACGCGCGCGCGCCAGACCCGGGCGCAAACCCGCGCGCGACCGATCCGGGACGCATTTGCCTGCGCTTCGTCAAGGAAAGCCCGCGCGGCCGTGGCGGACAATCGCGCGGCTATTCCTTGCAGGAGCAGACAGACATGCGAATCCAGATTGGCAGCAAGACGCTGGTCCTCGGCACGGCCGGCATCGCCGCAGCCCTCATCGGCGTGGTGCTGCTGGGCGCAGGGGGCATCGCCGGCTGGGAGTACAGCAACAGCAACGCGTTCTGCGCGGCGATGTGCCACAACGTGCACCCCGAAGAGATCGCCGCGCACACGCAGGGCGTGCACGCCCGCGTGAACTGCGTCGAGTGCCACATGGGGCGCAACTCCACGCTCAAGCTGATAGGGCTCAAGCCCACGCATGCCAAGGAGCTGTGGGGCATGATCGTCGGCTACGACCGGCCGCTGGCATCGGGCACGCTGCGGCCATCGCGCGAAGCCTGCGAGAGCTGCCACCACCCGTCGGCCGAACACCACGACAGCATCGCCGTCAAGGTGCACTACGGTACCGACACCCAGAGCAGCGAGTCGCGCACCAAGCTCATCCTGCACACCGGCATGGACGCCGTGCGCACCGGGTACACCAAGGGCATCCACTGGCACATCGAGAACGAAGTGCGCTTCGTCTCGCCCGACATCCAGCGCCGCGAGATCCCCTGGGTCGAGGTGACCAAGCCCGACGGCACCAAGGTCACCTACACCGACGCCGAGACCAAGTTCACGCCCGCGCAGATCGCCGCGATGCCGGCGCGGGCCATGGCCTGCTACGACTGCCACAACTCGGTGGGCCACCCCTTCACCAACCCGGCCACGGTGGTGGACGAATACATCCGCACCGGCAAGATCGACCGCAAGCTGCCCGACGCCAAGGCGCGCGCCGTGGCCCTGGTGGACAAGCTGCCCGAGATCACCGGTCCGCCCGAAGTGCGCGCCCCCAAGATCGACGCCCTGATCGCCGAGGCCTCGACCAAGGCCGCCACCGCGGCCGAACTCAAGCCGCTGGAGCTGAAGTTCAACACCGCCATGCGCGAGATCCTGCTGGCCGCGTCCTTCTACGAGAAAGACTTCTCCTGGAAGAGCTTCCCCAACCACACCGGCCACTCCGACACGCCCGGCTGCTTCCGCTGCCACAACGGCAAGCACTTCAATGAAGCGGGCGAGGTCATCCGGCTGCAGTGCACGTTGTGCCACGGCATGCCCGAGGTGACGCGCGAAAACGGCAAGGGCAGCGTGCCCTCGCTGCTGCCCGCGAAGGCCGGCGAGCAACAGCCCGAAGGCCACCAGCGCCCCAACTTCATGCGCACGCACGCCGACGACGTGGAAGAGTCCTGCGAAGAGTGCCACGGCGCGCCGCTCAAGCGCGGCAAGTCGGGCGGCGGCTTCTGCTCCAACCCGGCCTGCCACGGCCGCGACTTCCCGGGCCTGAACCTGCTGGCCGACCCGCCCCAGAAGACCACGCTCGAGGCCCCGAAGATCGAGCTGCCCAAGAAGGGCTGAAGCAGCGCCGGCGCCTGGGCCGGCTGCACCGATCAAGGCGCCGCCGGGGGAGACCCCGGCGGCGCTTCTGTTTTGGTGGGAGCCAGAACCCCGGGCGCGCGCAGGCGGCCGGGGGGGTGGGCGCAGCGCCGCTTGCCGCGTGGTGGTGACCGCTGGGTGGCACGGGGCCTGCGGGGCGCAGGCGGCCGATCGGGCGCTTGGCCCGGTTGCGGCCGTCGTGGCAGGCAAGGCCGGCAGCCAGGCCGGGCGCGTTGCGGACGATCCTGCGCAAGCCCCGGCGCCATCGGCTTGCAGCCCCTGCACGCGGCGCTGCGCTACCGATGGACGCCGCACAGCACGCCGCAGCGCACGGCCTTCCGCCACCGGACGTGAAAAGGCCGGGACAGGCTGAACACCTGTCCCGGCCCTCGAGGACCTGCCGCTGTCAGTGCACCAGGCCCGTCAGCAGCGCCCAGAAGATGAAGCAGGCCAGCACCACGCCGATGGTGACGGCGGTGAAGCCGAAGATGTGCGCCTTGCGCATCTCGGCCGCGGTGGGCGCGGGCACCAGGTAGTCGTCGAGCTTGCCGCTGGCCACCAGGCGTTCGTACTCCATGGTGCGCTCGGCCTTGAAGCGCTCGAGCGGCATGCAGCCGACGAAGACCACCGGGTCCAGCGGGAAGGCCTCGGGCCGCAGGTGGGTGTGGAAGAAGTGGAACAGGAAGATGAAGCCGGTGGCCAGCAGGGCCTCGTCGCTGTGCACCAGGTAGGCCGCGTTCAGCGCCCAGCCCGGCAGCACCATGGTGGCCGCCGTGGGCTGCCACAGCACCAGGCCCGACAGGCCGATGATCGCCACCCCCCAGAACACCGCCAGGTAGTCGAACTTCTCCCAGTAGGTGAAGCGGTCGAACTTGGGCTTGGGCCCGAGATAGAAGAAGTACTTGATCATGCCGATGAAGTCGAACAGATCCTTGGGCTGCGGCACCATGGAGTTGGGGCCCCAGAAGTAGTCGCGCTCCTTCTTGACGAACCAGCCGTGCACCAGCATGCCCAGGTGCCAGGCAAAGTAGCCGAAGGTCACCAGGCCGGCCAGGTGGTGCAGCGAGGCCGCGGTCTCGGCGCCGCCGAACAGCGACATCACATGGGGCGCCCAGGGCGCGGCAGCAAACTTCAGCGGCAGGCCGGTGGCCGCCAGCAGCAGGAAGCTGGTGACGATGGTCACGTGCACGCCCATCTGCATCTTGCTGAAGCGGCGCACGTAGGGGCCGTCGCCGGTGTGGCCGAAGGCGAACTCGCCGCGCAGCTTGCCCACCAGCGCGCGCTGCATCCACAGCAGGCCGTGCAGGCCGAAGAAGCCGAACACGCCGATCAGCAGCGAGGTCATGCCCAGCCACATCCAGTAGAGGATGGCGCTGCGCTCGGGATCCCGCGGGTCGGCGTGCGGGTCGAAGGTCAGGAACGAGGCGTTGACGTTCTGGTGGCAGGCACCGCAGGTCTTGGCCAGGTTGTCCGGGTGGATGCTGGAGCGCGGGTCGGACGCGGGCAGGTTGTGGTGCGGCGTGTGGCAGTCGGCGCAGGCTGCGGCCTTGCGGTTGTTGAGCGAGGTGGCCTTGCCGTGGAAACTGTCCTTGAAGCTGCTGGCCACTTTCTCGTGGCAGTTGCCGCAGCGGTCGGCCACCTGGCCGCGCACCGGCGCGAAGTCGGTGTTGCGGATGGCGTGCGGCTCGTGGCAGGTCGAGCACACCGGGCCCCCGTCGGCCTTCTTGTCGCCGTTGCCGCTCTTCTTCCAGAGTTCGCCGTGCACGCTTTCCTGCCACTCGCGCAGGATGCCGGTGTGGCACTTGCCGCAGGTGTCGGGGATCTTGGTGTGGTGGGTGGTGGCGTCTACCTCGTCCTTGGTGTGGATGTCGTGCTTGCCGTGGCACGATGAGCACGAGGGCGCGCCCTCGGTCAGGCCGGCCTTGAGCAGCGCATGCGCGTGTTCGCTGCGCTCGTAGTTGGTCATCATCTCCTCGTGGCAGGCGCCACAGGTCTTGATCTGGTTCACCGGCGACAGCGTCGAGGCCGGGTCACCGCTCTTGCGCACCAGGTGCAGGCTGTCGTGGCAGCCCATGCAATCCTTCACCGCCTTGTCGCCCTGGGCGCGGCGGCCGTGGATGCTGCCGGCGATGGCCTTGAACTCGTCGGCGTGGCATTCCTGGCAGACGTCGGGCTTGACGGTGCCCAGCGGCTCCTTGGGGTGCTTGGTGGTGACGCCGGTGACGTGGCAGTCGGTGCAGTCGAGCTTGCGGTGCGCCGAACGCTGGAAGTCGTCGGCCAGCACCGTCATGGACTTGCCGGCCTCGGACTCGACCTTGGGGTCGTCGTGGCAGTCCAGGCACTTCTGCTTGAGCGCCGCAGAAGCCGCCGTGGCGGGCGCTGCGGCCGCGATGGCTGCGGCCGCTTCAGCCTTGCCCTGCGCGTGCAGCGGCGCCGCGGGCCAGGCCAGCAGCATGCAGGCCGCCAGAGCCGTGGCCAGGCGCGCCGTGGCAGCGCCTGCAGAAAACTTTGCGATGAACCCCGTCATGATGACCCCGTCTGTGCACGCGTGAGCGCGGCGAACGCCGGGCCACACGGGCTATGCCGCGCCATTCTCGTCAGGCCCACGACAGGCCTCTTGATGTTGGACAAGGTAGCGCAAAGCCTGCGCGGCGCTGCAGCGCGGGCACCACGGGCGGGCCGCCCGGGGCGTGAAATCAGACCGCCACGACCGGCACGTCCTTGAAGCGGCCGTAGCTGTAGTGCGCCGCGCACGCGCCTTCGGACGAGACCATGCACGAGCCGATGGGGTTCTCGGGCGTGCACACCGTGCCGAACACCTTGCAGTCGCGCGGGTGCTTCACGCCGCGCAGGATGGCGCCGCATTCGCAGGCCTTGTTGTCGGCCACGGCTTGCGTCACCAGGTCGAAACGGCGCTCGGCGTCGAAGCCGGCAAAGGCCTCGCGGATGCGCAGCGCGCTGTCGGGCACGGCGCCCAGGCCGCGCCACTCGAAGCTGGGGCGCAACTCGAAGACCTCGGACACCAGGGCCTGCGCCTTGGCGTTGCCGTGGCGCGTGACGGCGCGGCGGAACTCGTTTTCGACCTCGGCCCGGCCCTCGTTGACCTGGCGCACCAGCATCAGGATGGCCAGCATCACGTCCAGCGGCTCGAAGCCGGCAATGACCACCGGCATGCGGTACACCTCGGCGCAGCGCTCGTAGGGCTGGCTGCCGATCACCGTGGACACGTGTGCCGGGCCGATGAAGCCGTCCAGCGCCAGCGTGCCCAACTGCCGCGCCTCGGGCGACTCGAGGATGTGGCCGATAGCCGCCGGTGTGAGCACGTGGTTGCACAGCACGCTGAAGTTGGCCAGGCCCAGCGCCGCCGCCTGTTTGATGACCAGGGCCGTGGGCGGCGTGGTGGTCTCGAAGCCGATGGCGAAGAACACGACCTCGCGCCCCGGGTTGTCCTGCGCGATCTTCAGCACGTCGGCCGGCGAATACACCATGCGCACGTCGCCGCCGTCACGGGCTCGGGCCTTGGCCTTGATCAGCGACAGCCCGCCCGAGGCCGGCACGCGCAGGCAGTCGCCATAGGTGGCGACGATGGCCCCGCGCTGCAGCACCAGTTGAATGGCCAGATCGATGCGGCCGATGGGCAGCACGCACACCGGGCAGCCGGGGCCGTGGATCATGCGCAGCGGCGGCGGCAGCAGGTCGGCCACGCCGTAGCGCGAGATGGCGTGGGTGTGGCCGCCGCAGAACTCCATGAAGTGGTAGCGGCGGTCGCTGCGCGCTTCGGCCGCGATGGCGCGCGCCATGCCCTGCGCCACGTCGCCGTCGCGGAATTCGGCTATGTACTTCATGGCGCGGCGGCGCCACCCACGCTCAGGCCGGCCTGGGCAAACAGCGCCAGCGTGCGCGCCGCCTCTTCGGGGTCCAGGCGCGACAGCGCATAGCCCACGTGCAGGATGACGTAATCGCCCACCTGCACGCCATCGACCAGTGCCAGCGAGATGGTCTTGCGTATGCCCTCCAGATCGACGATGGCGCCTTCATCGCCCACCAGTTCGACCACGCGCACGGGTATCGCCAGACACATCGCTTCAGTCTCCTTCTCGGCACAGCGCCACCCAGGCCTGGCCCAGGGCGATGCCGCCATCATTGGGCGGGGCCTGGCGCGCCTGCAGCGCCTGCAGGCCCCGCGCCTGCAGCGCCGCCACCAGCCCCGCCGACAGCCGCGCGTTGAGGAAGCAGCCGCCGCCCAGCGCCACGGCGCGCAAGCCGGTGGATTCTGCGGCCTGCGCAGCCCAGCGCGCCAGGCCGTCCACCAGCTCCGCGTGGAACAGCGTGGCGCCGCGCGCCGCGTCGGGTTCGTCGGCCAGGCGCGCCAGCAGCGGCAGCGGGTCCAGCTGGCCGCTGCTGCCCAGCTCCACCAGGCCGATAGCAGGCGCGGGCGCGTCGTGCACCAGCGCCTCCAGCAGCATCGGCGCCTGGCCTTCGAAGGCCTGTACTTCGCGCACGCCCAGCAGCGCGGCGGCGGCGTCGAAGCAGCGGCCCAGGCTGCTGCTGGGCGGGCAGCGCAGGCCGTGCTGCAGCATCTGCGCCACTGGCGCCGCGGCCGGGCGTTCGGGCCAGCGCGCTTCGATCTCGTCGCCGCGGCCCAGCGCGTGCAGCACGGCTGCGGCCAGGCGCCAGGGTTCGCGCGCCGCGACTTCGCCGCCGGGCAGGGCCAGCGGGCGCAGATGGCCCAGGCGCTGGCAGGCCCCGCCGTCCACGCGCAGCAGCTCGCCGCCCCAGGCCGCGCCGTCGTCGCCCAGGCCCACGCCGTCGAGTGCCAGGCCCAGCAGCGGCTCACGCACGCCATGTTCGGCGGCGATGGCGGCGATGTGCGCATGGTGGTGCTGCACCGCGTGGCAGCGCAGGCCGTGCTGTTGCGCGTAGGCGGCCGCAAAGCGCGTGCTGAAGAAATCGGGGTGCAGGTCGTGGGCCACGGCGCGCGGCTGCACGTCGAGCACGCGGCAGAGGTGTTCTACCGCCTCTTCCAGCGCGGCGCAGGTGGCCACGTTGTCCAGATCGCCCACGTGCGGCGACAGGAAGGCCTGGTCGTCGCGCGTGACGCACACGGTGTTCTTGAGCCAGGCGCCAGTGGCCAGCACCGGCGGGCCGGCGCGCGGCAGTTGTATGGCCCGCGGCGTCCAGCCGCGTGCGCGACGCACGAACTGCGGCGCACCGCCGGCAGCGATGCGCAGCACGCTGTCGTCGCAGCGCGCCACGATCTCGCGGTCGTGCAGCAGCAGCGCGTCGGCGATGTCGCGCAGACGCTCCAGCGCGTCGTCGTCGGCGCAGACGATGGGCTCGCCGCCGGGGTTGGCGCTGGTCATCACCAGCAGCAGGCTCGGCGCAGGGCAAGAATGGTCCGCAGTTTTGACGTTATGAATTCCCGCGGCCTCGTGGAACAGCAAGTGCTGGATCGGTGTGCAGGGCAGCATCATGCCCAGCTGCGTGAGCCCCGGCGCCACGCCTGGCAGCCGCGCGCCGACCCCGGGCTGCTGCGGCAGCAGCAGCACCGGGCGCTCGGGGCCGGCCAGCAGCGCCTGGGCTTGCGCGTCGGCCTGCACCCAATGCAACGCAGAGGGCAGATCGGCCGCCATCACCGCAAAGGGCTTCTCCTCGCGCTGCTTGCGCTGGCGCAGCGTGGCCACTGCGGCGGGCTGCTGCGCGTCGCAGGCCAGGTGGTAGCCGCCCAGGCCCTTGATGGCGACGATGGCTCCGCCCCGCAGCAGCGCCAGCGTGGCGAAGAGGGGGTCACCCGGCAGCGGCCGGCCGTGCGCATCCACCAGGCGCAGCGCGGGGCCGCAGTCGGGGCAGGCGTTGGGCTCGGCGTGGAAGCGCCGGTGCAGCGGGTCGCGGTACTCGGCCAGGCAGCGCGGGCATTGCGCGAAGGCCGCCATGCTGGTCTGCGCGCGGTCATAGGGCAGCGCGCGCGTGATGGTGTAGCGCGGGCCGCACTGCGTGCAGTTGATGAAGGCGTAGCGGTGGCGCCGGTCGGCGGGGTCGAACAGTTCGGCCAGGCAGTCGTCGCAGGTGGCGGTGTCGGGCACCACGCCGGTCTTGACCGCGCCGCCGCGGCTGGGGTGGATGGCAAAGCCGTCGGCACCGATGTGTACCGGGCAAGGCTGCTGCTCCAGCGCATCCACGCGCGCACGCGGCGGCGCGTCGCGGCGCAGGCGCAGCGCGAAGTCCTGCAACTGCGCCGCCGTGCCCTGGGCCTCGATGGCCACACCCTCGGCGTCGTTCAGCACCCAACCGCTGAGCCCCAGTTCCAGTGCCACGCGGTAGACGAAGGGCCTGAAGCCCACGCCCTGCACTGCGCCGCGCACGCGGATGGCGCAGCGCTGCATGGCTTCAGGCCGGCTGGGCGGCGCCGGGCGCGGCAGCACGCGCGGCCGCAGCGCCACGCTCTATCCACGCCAGCCACTCGTCCATGCCGGCGTCGGTGGTGGCTGACAGCTGCACGATCTCTATGCGCGGGTTGACGCGGCGCGCGTTGTCCAGGCAGCGCGCCACGTCGAAGCGCAGGTGCGGCAGCAGGTCGGCCTTGTTCAGCAGCATCAGCGACGCGGCGTGGAACATGTCGGGGTACTTGAGCGGCTTGTCCTCGCCCTCGGTCACCGACAGCACCACCACCTTGTGCGCCTCGCCCAGGTCGAAGCCGGCCGGGCACACCAGGTTGCCGACGTTCTCGATCATCAGCACGGAGCCCGGCGCAGGTGCCAGGCGCTGCAGCGCGCTGGCCACCATCTCGGCATCGAGGTGGCAGCCCTTGCCGGTGTTGATCTGCAGCGCGGGGGCGCCGGTGGCGCGGATGCGGTCGGCGTCGAAGCTGGTCTGCTGGTCGCCCTCGATCACGCTGATGGCCAGGCGCTGGCGCAGCAGTTCGATGGTGCGCACCAGCAGCGTGGTCTTGCCCGAGCCCGGGCTGCTGACCAGGTTGAGCGCGAAGATGCCGCGCGCGGCCAGCCAGGCACGGTTGCGCTGCGCCGCGCCGTCGTTCTTGGCCAGGATGTCGCGCTCGATCTGCACCATGCGCGCCTGCGTCATGCCCGGCGCCGAGGCGCCCGCGGCACCGGTGCCGTAGTGCACCAGGCCTTCGGCCTGGTGGTGCACATGGTCGTGCCCGGCGTCGTGCACGTGGCTGTGGGTGCTGCCGTCGGCGTGGGTGTGGGTGTGGCCGGGTGTGTGATCGGGCGTTCGGCCTTCGATGCGGGTCTGGCCGCTGCCGCAGCCGCAGGTCGTGCACATGGGTCTGATCCTCTCACTCGATTTCGATATCCACGACACGCATGCGGTCGCCGCCGGTCACCTGCAACTGGTAGCTGTCGCAGTGCGGGCAGGGCTCGCCGCGCGCGGCGACGCTCACCGACGTCGAGCAGCGCGGGCACCAGGCCGTGCCCAGTGTGTGCACCACGTCCAGTCGCGCCGACTCGGCCAGCGAGCCGCGCATCACCACGTCGAAGGCAAAGCGCAGCGCTTCGGCCTCGACCTGCGCCAGCGCGCCGATCTCCAGCCGCACCGCGGACACGCGTTGCGCGCCGTGCTGGCGCGCCGTGTCTTCGACGATCTCGCGCACGCTTTCGGCCAGCGACATCTCATGCATGTTCGACCTCGATACGGCAGGCCCGGCAAGGCACGGTGAATCGGCCAGGCGCAGCGTCCGATTCTGCTGCGGCCCGCGGCCTTCAGTGTTTCGAAATAGGGGCTCCGATCAGCCCAGGGCCTGGGGCAGCCAGGTGGCCAGCCCGGGCAGCAGGCACAGCAGCAGCAGCCGGGCGACGTCGGCCAGCACAAAGGGCGTGACCCCTGAAACCACGGTGCGCAGGCTCAGGCCCCCCACGCGCTGCACCACGAACAGGTTCATGCCCACCGGCGGCACGATCATGCCGATCTCGCACACGGTGACCAGCATCACGCCGAACCAGATCGGGTCGAAGCCCAGGCCGGTGACCAGCGCGTAGGCCGGCGCCACGGTCAGCAGGATCATCGAGACCTCGTCCATCAGCGCGCCCAGCACGATGTAGAACAGCATCAGCAGCGCGATCACCACCCAGCGGTTCAGGCCCAGCGCGGCCACGGCGTCGATCAGCGCGTCGGTGAGCCGGGTGGATTCGATGAAGTAGTTGAAGAGGTTGGCGCCGATCAGCAGCGTGAAGATCATGCCGGTGGTCAGCGCGATCTCGGTCAGCGCCAGCGCGCGCTGCTCGCGCCGCAGGCCGCGCGCGCCCAGCACCAGCGCGCCCACCAGGCCCACGGCCGCGGCCTCGGTGGGCGCGAACCAGCCCAGCACGATGCCGCCGATCACCAGGCCGAACAGCAGCGCCACCGGCCACACCTGGCGCAGCGCGGCCAGGCGTTCGACCTTGCTGCTGCGCGGCCCGGGTGGCGCGTGCCCGGGGTGGCGGTGCACGGTCCAGGCCACGGCCAGCATGTACAGGCCGGCGCCCAGCAGCCCCGGCAGCACCCCGGCCAGGAACAGCTGGCCGATGGACTGCCCGGTCAACACCGCGTACAGCGCGAAGAAGATGGAGGGCGGGATCATCGCCCCCAGCGTGCCGCCGGCCACCACCGATGCCGCGGCCAGCGAGTCGGCGTAGCCGCGCGCGCGCATCTCGGGCAGGGCGATGCGGCCCATGGTGGCGGCGGTGGCGATGCTGGAGCCGCAGATGGCGCCGAAGCCGGCGCAGGCGGCAATGGTGGCGTGCGCCAGCCCGCCGCGGCGGTGCCCCAGCAGCGTGGCCACCAGCGTGTACAGCGAGCGCCCCAGCCCGCCGCGCGCCGCCACCACGCCCATGGCCACGAACAGCGGCACCACCGACAGCGCATAGGGAAACGCGGCGTCGAAGGCCGAGCGCCCGAGCATGAAGCCGGCCGTGCCCCAACCGTCGCTCAGCGTGATGGCCACCAGCCCCACCAGGCCCATGGCCACGGCCACCGGCACCTGCAGCAGGATCAGCAGCAGCACCAGCGCAAAGGCCAGCACGCCGGCCAGCGGGCCCAGGGTCACGCCCGCCCCGGCAGCGCGCGCAGCCCTTGCGCCAACGCCACCGCGGCGCAGGCCAGCACCGACAGCGCGCAGCCGGCCACCACGGGCGCCCAGTACCAGAGCAGGGGCAGGGCCAGCGTGGCCGAGCGGTCGCCGTTGCGCAACGCCTGCAGCGCGCCGTCGGCCGTGGCCAGCGTCACCGCGGCCATGAAGCCGGCCGCGGCCAGCGCGGTAACGCAGCGCAGCAGCGCGTGGGCGCGCGGCGGCAGCCGGCTGGTGACGAAGTCGACCTCGATCTGCGCCTCGCGCGCAAAGCTGAGCGGGATGCACAGGAAGGCGCTGGCCATCACCAGCAGCTGCGTCAGGTCGACCATGCCGGCCAGGTTGAGCTGCAGCAGGCGGCGCGTGGCGATGTCGGCGCAGCTGAGCAGCGCGCACAACAGCAGCAGCGCCACGCCGGCCAGCGCCACCTGGCGCGTGAAGTGCTCGATGCGGGCCACGGCGCGCGGCGGCCCGGGCGGGCTCGGCACGGTGCTCCCGCTCATGCAGGGCGCGGCGGGGCGGGCAGGCAGGGGCGCGGGCGCATCGGACACGATTCTGCTGCGGCGGGCGCGGCGGGCGCTGCCGGCCGCCTTGCTCAGCCGCCGGCAGCGATGCGGCGCAGCGCCTGCTCGAACACCTCGGGCGGCTGGCCACCCTGGATCAGGTGCTTGCGGTCGATGACGACGGCCGGCACCGAATGGATGCCGGCGCGCTGCCAGAACTGCTCGGCCTGGCGCACTTCTTCGGTGTAGGCGTCGCTGGCCAGCACCGCGCGCGCGGCCTCGACATCCAGGCCGACGCCGGCCGCCAGTTCCAGCAGCACATCGGTGGCGCCGGGGTTGCGACCCTGGCCGTGATAGGCCTGCAGCAGCGCGTGCTTGAGCGCGCGCTGGCTGCCGGGGGGGCCTTGCAGCCCGGCCCAGTGCAGCAGGCGGTGCGCATCGAAGGTGTTCCACACGTGCGCGCGCTCGCCGAAGGCAAAGCCCACCGCGGCGCCGCGCTCGCGCAGCACGCCGCGGTTGTGTGCCAGCTGCGCGTCGTCCATGCCGTACTTGGCTTTCAGGTACTCACTGGCGTCGGTGCCTGCGGCGGCCATGTCCGGGTTGAGTTCGAAGGGCTGGAAGGCGATCTCCACCGGGATCTCGTTGCCGATGCTTTGAAGCGCGCGCTCCAATGAATTCAGGCCCACGGCGCACCAGGGGCAGGCGATGTCGGAGACGAAATCGATCTTCATGCGGGAATCTCCGGCTGCGGGCAAGGCAAGGCAAGGCAAGGCAAGGCAAGGCAAGGCAAGGCAAGGAGCGTAGCCCAGGGATCAGCCCGGCGCCTGCGCGCGCTGCAGCAGCCATTCGCGGTCGCGGGCGTTGCGCGTCAGCGCCGCGGCGCGGGCGAATTCGGCACGTGCCTCGGCCTGGCGCCCCAGGCGCGCCAGCAGGTCGCCGCGCGCACTGGGCAGCCAGGGGTAGCTGGCCAGTGCGGCGTCACCGGCCAGCGCATCCACCAGCGCCAGCGCCGCCGCCGGCCCCTGCGCCATGCCCACGGCGACGGCGCGGTTGAGCGCCACCACGGGCGAAGGCCACTCGGTCAGCAGCGCGTCGTACAGCGCCACGATGCCCGGCCAGTCGGTGTCGGCGGCACGCGCGGCGCGGGCGTGGCAGGCGGCAATGGCGGCCTGCAGCGTGTAACGGCCACGGCCGCCGCTGGCCCCGCCCAGCGCCAGCGCGCGCTCCAGCGCCGCCAGGCCGCGGCGGATCAGCAGCGCGTCCCAGCGCGTGCGGTCCTGCTCCAGCAGCAGCACCGGCCGGCCCTGGGCGTCGGTGCGCGCGTGCAGGCGCGAGGCCTGCAGCTCCATCAGCGCCAGCAGGCCCAGCACTTCACTTTCCTGCGGCATCAGCCCGGCCAGGGTGCGGCCCAGGCGCTGGGCCTCGTCGCACAGCGCCGGGCGCACCCAGTCGTCGCCCGCCGTCGCCGCATGGCCTTCGTTGAAGATGAGGTAGACGACCTCCAGCACCGAGGCCAGGCGCTGGCTGCGCTGCCCCGCCTGCGGCACCTCGAACGGCACCTGCGCCGCCTTGAGCGTGCGCTTGGCGCGCACGATGCGCTGCGCGATGGTGGGCTCGCTGCTGAGAAAGGCGCGCGCGATCTCGTCGGTGCTCAGGCCGCCCAGCAGACGCAGCGTGAGCGCCACCCGC
>JALHPY010000010.1:61285-70128 GCA_022842305.1 Rubrivivax sp. | reverse complement strand
GGTGGTGCCGCTGCCGGGCGCCAGCAGTGCGCTGGCCGCGCTCAGCGCCGCGGGCGATGCCGGCGGCGGCGGGTTCTGCTTCCACGGCTTTCTGCCGGCCAAGGGCGGTGAACGCCCGGCGGCGCTGGCCACCCTGCTGGCCGACCGCCGCAGCCAGGTGCTGTTCGAGGCGCCGCACCGCATCGCCGCGCTGCTGGCGGCGCTGGCCCAGGCCGCGCCGACGCGCAGCGTCACCCTGTGCCGCGAGCTGACCAAGCAGTTCGAGACCATCGTCACCCGTCCCGCCGCCGCGCTGCCGGCATGGCTGGCCGAGGACGCCAACCGCGAGCGCGGCGAGTTCGTGCTGGTGCTGCACGCGCTGCCCGCGGCCGTTGAAGTGGAAGGGGATCTGCCCGCCGCCGCGCTGCACACGCTGCGCGTGCTGCTGCGCGAGCTGCCGCTGAAGCAGGCGGTGGCGCTGGCGGCCGAGCTTTCGGGCGCGCCGCGCAATGCGCTGTACCAGCGCGCGCTGGCCGAACGCGACGCCGACTGATCGACCATGCAGACCGGCCCCGCCCGGTGGCTGGCCCAGCGCGCCGCGCAGTTGCCGCCCACGCTGCGCGGCCTGCTGTGGTCGGCCGCCAGCGGTGCGCTGTTCTGTGTGCTCAACGCGCTGATGCGCGCGCTGGCGCTGCAGCTGGACCCGATGCAGGCGCAGTTCCTGCGCTACCTGTTCGGCTTTCTGGTGCTGCTGCCGCTGCTGGCCCGGTACGGCCTGGCCGCGTACCGGCCGCGCCACCTGGGCGGGCAGTTCCTGCGCGGCGCCGTGCACACCGTGGGCCTGGTGCTGTGGTTCGTGGCGCTGCCGCGCATCCCGCTGGCCGACATGACGGCCATCGGCTTCACCGGGCCGCTGTTCATCATGATCGGCGCGTGGCTGTTCCTGCGCGAGCCCATGCGCTGGGAGCGCTGGTTGGCCACGGCCCTGGGCTTCGTCGGCGTGCTGATCGTCGTCGGCCCGCGGCTGTCGGGCAGCGGCGGCGGGTACCACCTGCTGATGCTGGCCTCGGCGCCGGTGTTCGCCGCGTCCTTCCTGATCACCAAGGCGCTGACGCGCACCGAGGGCACTGGCACCATCGTGCTGTGGCAGGCCCTCAGCGTGACGCTGTTCAGCCTGCCGCTGGCGCTGCCGGTCTGGCAGTCGCCCAGCGCCGCGCAGTGGCTGGGCTTTGCGCTGTGCGGCCTGCTGGGCAGCGCCGGCCACTACTGCCTGACGCGGTCTTTCAGCGTGGCCGACATCTCGGCCACGCAGTCGGTGAAGTTCCTGGAGCTGCTGTGGTCGGCAGCCTTGGGCTGGATGCTGTTTGCCGACGTGCCCACGCAAAGCACCCTGGTGGGCGGGGCGGTGATCAGCGCCGCCACGCTGTGGGTGGCGCGGCGCGAGCACCGCCACACCCCGCCGCCGGTACGCCCGGGCCAGCCCTGAGACAATGACTTTTTGCTGCTGAATCAAGGCCGATCGATGATCACCCGCGAACCCACGCTCGAGAGGCTGGCCATCGCCCAGTCGCTGATGCTCGAACCCTTCGGCCTGAGCGAAGCCACGTTGGCACGCGCCCTGGCCACCATCGCCGAGCACCGCGTGGACGACGCCGACCTGTACTTCCAGACCACCCGCCACGAGGGCTGGAGCCTGGAAGAGGGCATCGTCAAGAGCGGCAACTTCAGCATCGACCAGGGCGTGGGCGTGCGCGCCGTGGCCGGCGAGAAGACCGCCTTCGCCTACAGCGACGACCTGGGCGAAGAAGCGCTGATGGACGCCGCGCGCACCGTGCGCGCCATCGCCGCCGCCGGGCAAAGCAAGCGCGTCAAGCTGGCGCGCAAGCCGCGCATCGCCGCCAGCCGCGTGCTGTACGCGCCCACCGACCCCATCGCCACGCTGGACAGCGCGCAGAAGGTGGCGCTGCTGGAAAAGGTCGAGAAGCTGGCGCGCGCCAAGGACCCGCGCATCGCGCAGGTGATGGCCAGCGTGGGCGCCGAATACGACGTGGTGCTGATCGCCCGCGCCGACGGCACGCGCGCCGCCGACGTGCGCCCGCTGGTGCGCCTGAACGTCACCGTCATCGCCGAGCAGACCATCAATGGCGAAGTGCGACGTGAAGTGGGCAGCGGTGGCGGTGGCGGCCGCTTCGGCCTGGGTTACTTCCAGGACGACGTGATCGAACGCTATGTGAACCACGCCGTCAGCGCCGCGCTCACCAACCTGGAAAGCCGCGCCGTCGCCGCCGGCCAGATGACCGTGGTGCTGGGCCCGGGCTGGCCCGGCGTGCTGCTGCACGAGGCCGTGGGCCACGGGCTGGAGGGCGACTTCAACCGCAAGGGCAGCAGCACCTTTGCCGGGCGCATCGGCCAGCGCGTGGCCGCCAAGGGCGTGACCGTGCTCGACGACGGCACGCTGCCCGACCGCCGCGGCAGCCTGAACGTCGACGACGAAGGCCATGCCACGCAACGCAACGTGCTGATCGAAGACGGCATCCTGCGCGGCTACATGCAGGACAGCCTGAACGCGCGCCTGTCGGGCAACAAGCCCACCGGCAACGGCCGGCGCGAAAGCTACGCCCACCTGCCCATGCCGCGCATGACCAACACCTACATGCTGGCCGGCCAGCGCAGCAAGGAAGAGATCATCGCCAGCATCAAGCGCGGGCTGTACGCCACCAACTTCGGTGGTGGCCAGGTCGACATCACCAGCGGCAAGTTCGTCTTCAGCGCCAGCGAGGCCTTCTGGGTGGAGAACGGCAAGATCCTCTATCCCGTCAAGGGCGCCACGCTCATCGGCAACGGCCCCGAGGCCATGACGCGCGTCAGCATGATCGGCAACGACCTGGAGCTGGACACCGGCGTCGGTGTCTGCGGCAAGGAAGGCCAGAGCGTGCCGGTGGGCGTGGGCCAGCCCACGCTGCGCATCGACCGCCTGACCGTGGGCGGCACCGCTTGAGATGAGTGAGGACGTCGGCCTGGCCGACATCCAGGCCGCCGCCGCGCGGCTGGCCGGCCAGGTGCTGGACACGCCCTGCGTCGAAAGCCGCACGCTGGGGCAGATCGTCGGCTGCCAGGTCTTCCTGAAGTTCGAGAACCTGCAGTTCACCGCCAGCTTCAAGGAGCGCGGTGCGCTCAACAAGCTGGCGGCCATGCGCGAGGCCGGCACGCGCATCAAGGGCGTGATCGCCGCCAGCGCCGGCAACCATGCCCAGGGCGTGGCGCACCACGCGCAGCGCCTGGGTCTGCGCGCGGTGATCGTCATGCCGCAGCAGACGCCCACGGTGAAGATCGAGCGCACGCTGGGCTTCGGCGCCGAGGTCGTGCTGCACGGCGACAGCTTCGACCAGGCGCGCGAACGCGCGCTGCAGCTGGCCGACGAGCAGGGCCTGAGCTTCATCCACCCCTTCGACGACCCGCATGTCATCGCCGGCCAGGGCACCATCGGGCTGGAGATGCTGCGCGCCCAGCCCGAGCTGGACACGCTGGTCATCGCCGTGGGCGGCGGCGGGCTGATCAGCGGCATCGCCACCGCGGTGCGCGCGCTCAAGCCGGGCATGCAGATCATCGGCGTGCAGACCAGCCGCTTCCCGGCCATGGTCAACGCCATCAAGGGCACGGCGCACCCGCAGGGCCTGTCGACCATCGCCGAGGGCATTGCCGTGGGCCAGCCCGGGCGCATCACGCGCGAGCTGATACGCCAGCGCGTGGACGACATGGTGCTGGTGGACGAGGGCGACATCGAGCAGGCCATCGTCATGCTGCTGGAGATCGAGAAGACCCTGGTCGAAGGTGCCGGCGCCGCCGGACTGGCAGCGCTGCTGAAGGACCCGGCACGCTTTGCCGGGCGCAAGGTGGGCCTGGTGCTGTGCGGCGGCAACATCGACCCGATGCTGCTGGCCGCCATTCTCGAGCGCGGCATGGTGCGCGCCGGCCGCCTGGCGCGCATCCGCGTCAACGCCCGCGACACCCCCGGCGTGCTGGCGCGCATCACCACTGTGGTGGCCGAAGCGGGCGCCAACATCGACGAGGTGCACCACCAGCGGGCCTTCTCCACGCTCGCGGCGCAAAGCGTCGAGGTCGAGCTGGTGCTGCAGACGCGCAACCGCGCGCACGCCGGCGATGTGGTGGCGCGGCTGCAGGCGGCCGGTTTCGCGGCCGAGCTGTACTAGCGCGCCCCAGCCCGAGGACGCGACCATGCGTGAACTGCGTTCATTTCTTCTGCGCGCCGGATGCGCGCTGCTGCTGGCCCTGCCGCTGGCCTCGGCCGTGGCCCAGGCCCCGCAGCGCTGGGACCTGGGCGATCTCTACCCCACGCCGGCGGCCTGGGACGCGGCCCATGCCGAGCTGCGCGAACGCGCGCTGGCGCTGGAGACCTTGAAGGACGGGCTGGGCGCGGGCGGCGACGCGCTGGCGCGCACGCTGGGCACGGTCAGCGACACGCGGCGCGCGCTGGGGCGGCTGTACGTCTACGCCAGCCTCAAGGCCGACGAAGACCTGCGCGAGCCGCGCGCGCAAGAGCGCAAGCAGCAGGCCGAGCAGCTGTTCGGCCTGTTCGGCGAAAACACCGCGTGGCTCACGCCGGCCATCCAGGCGCTGGGCGCCGAGCGCGTGCGCGCGCAACTGGCCGCCGACCCGGCGCTGCGTGCGCGCTTCGACCTGCTGCTCGAAGACGCGCTGCGCAACCTGACGCACACGCTGTCGCCCGAAGGTGAGGCGCTGCTGGCCAGCACCCGCGTGGTCCTGTCGCAGCCCGACAAGCTGTTCAACCTGTTCGTCGACGCCGAACTGCCGCGGCCCACCGTCAAGCTGGCCAACGGTCGGTCGGTAAGGCTCAGCACCGACGCCTACGAGCTGCACCGCCAGTCAAGCGTGCGCGCCGATCGCAAGCGCGTCTTCGACGGCTTCTTCGGCGCGCTCAAGAAGGCCGAGGGCACGCTGGGCGCCAACCTGGCCACGCAGGTGATGGGCGACGTCTTCACGGCCAAGGCGCGGCGCTTCAAGGGCACGCTGGAAGCCGCGCTGTTTGCCGAGAACATGCCGCCGGCGGTGTACCGCACGCTGATCGAGCAGACCCGCGCCGGCCTGCCCACGCTGCACCGCTACCTGCGCCTGCGCCACCAGATGCTGGGCATCCGGGGGCCGCTGGCCTACTACGACAACTACCCGCCGCTGCTGCCCGCGCCCAAGGGCCTGCGCTTCGACCTCGAACGCTCCAAGGCCGTCACGCTGCAGGCCCTGGCGCCGCTGGGCGACGAATACCTGGGCCTGCTGCGGCGTGGCTTCGAGGCGCGCTGGGCCGACAGCCACCCGCGCCCGGGCAAGAGCAGCGGCGCCTACGTGTCCGGCTACGCCTACGACGTGCACCCCTACGTGCTGCTCAACCACACCGACGACTTCCAGTCGCTGTCGACGCTGGCGCACGAGTGGGGACACGCGGTGCACACGCAGCTGGCGGTGGCCCACCAGTCCTTCGACAAGTTCGACTACTCCACCTTCATCGCCGAATCGGCCTCCATCACCAACGAGATGCTGCTCAGCGACTATCTCGTGGAAACGGCGAAATCGCGCGAAGAGAAGCTCTACTACCTGTCACAGGCGCTGGAATCCATGCGCACCACCTACTTCCGCCAGGTGTTGTTTGCCGAGTTCCAGCTGGCCATCAACGAAGAAGTCGAGCAGGGCCGGCCGCTGTCGGGCGCGCGCCTGTCGGATATGTACTGTGGCCTGGCCCGTCGCTACTACGGCCAGGACCAGGGCGTGATGCAGATCGCCCCGGCCTACTGCGTCGAATGGGCCTACATCGGCCACTTCTACAGTGGCTACTACGTGTGGCAGTACGCCACGTCCATGGTCGGCGCGGCCGAGTTCAGCCAGGCCCTGCGCGAACAGGGCGCGCCGGCACGCGAGCGCTTCATCGCCCTGCTCAAGGCCGGCGGCTCGGACTACCCCTATCCGCTGTACGTCAAGGCGGGCGTCGACCTGGCCACGCCCGCACCCTACCAGGCGCTGTTTGCGCGCATGAACCGGCTGATGGACGAGTTCGAGCGGTTGGCTTCGACCCCCCGGCGCTGAAGCACCAGGGCGCGGTGGCGACCCGCGTGACAGAGGCCAGCCCCCGGCCCGTCCTGGGGTGACCGGCCGAGATTGTGCATTGCAGCATAGGGTAACTACCCATAGAATCGGGCCAGACCCGACGAGGAACGCCTCGCTGGGCATCCTCATCCCGCGCACCCCCGCCACAAGCCGACGGCGCGCCCTCGGAGCCCGTCATGAAGTTTGCCTCCCTGATCGCCCTGTCCCTGCTCAGCCTGGGCGGCACCGACCTGGCCCTGGCGCAAGACGTCGGTCAGCACCCGGCCGTGTTTGCCCCGCGCCAGCTGCCGGGCATCGACCCCAACACCTTCATCCCCGGCCACCCGGCCAGCCCGCGCAACCGCGCCGGCCATGCCAACCACGAGCACCCGGCGGTGGCGCGCTGGGCGCAGGGCGCGGCCACGGCGCCGGACAGCAACCACTTCCTGGTGCAACCGCCGGCCACCACGCGCTGGACCCTGGGCCCGCAGGCCGAAACCCCGGTGGCTACCGCCCCGCCCGCGCCGGCCGCGCTGGCGCGCAACGACCACTGACGCCGGGCACGGCCCGCCCGTCAGCGGCGAGCCAGCTTGTGCGTGCTACATTGCCCGCCATGCGTTCCGCGTCGTTTGCGTACTTCTGGTTCTCGCACCGCTCGGCGGCTGGAGAGGCAAGCGCATAAGACACGCAACGCACCCAGACAAACCGCCGGCAACCCCGGCGGTTTTTTCTTGTCTGCACCCAGGAAGCACCCATGAGCCCCAAGCCCACCCAGATCAGCGACGACCGGCTGGCCCTGTCGGAAAAGACCAGCCAGACCGATGACCAGCGCATCCGCGACGTCACGCCGCTGCCGCCGCCGGAACACCTGATCCGCTTCTTCCCCATCGCCGGCACCGCGGTCGAGACGCTGATCAGCGGCACCCGCGCCGCCATCCGCCACATCATGCAGGGTGACGACGACCGGCTGCTGGTCATCATCGGCCCCTGCTCGATCCACGACCCGACCGCTGCGCTGGAGTACGCGCGCCGCCTGAAGGCGCAGCGCGATCGTCATGCGGGCGAGCTGGAAATCGTGATGCGCGTGTACTTCGAGAAGCCGCGCACCACGGTGGGCTGGAAGGGCCTGATCAACGACCCCTACCTGGACGAGAGCTACCGCATCCACGAAGGCCTGCGCATCGCGCGCCAGCTGCTGGTGGACATCAACCGCCTGGGCGTGCCGGCGGGCAGCGAGTTCCTGGACGTGATCAGCCCGCAGTACATCGGCGACCTGATCGCCTGGGGCGCCATCGGCGCGCGCACCACCGAAAGCCAGGTGCACCGCGAGCTGGCCAGCGGCCTGAGCGCGCCGGTGGGCTTCAAGAACGGCACCGACGGCAACATCAGGATCGCCACCGACGCCATCCAGGCGGCGGCGCGGCCGCATCACTTCCTGTCGGTGCACAAGAACGGCCAGGTGGCCATCGTCGAGACCAAGGGCAACAAGGACTGCCACGTCATCCTGCGCGGCGGCAAGACGCCCAACTACGACGCCGCCAGCGTGGCCGCGGCCTGCAAGGAGATCGAGGCCGCCAAGCTGCCCTGCCACCTGATGGTGGACGCCAGCCACGCCAACAGCAGCAAGCAGCACCAGCGCCAGATTCAGGTGATGCAGGACGTGGGCGCGCAGCTGGCCGCGGGCACCCGCTGCATCTTTGGCGTGATGGTCGAGAGCCACCTGCACGACGGCGCGCAGAAGTTCACCCCCGGCAAGGACGACCCGGCGCAGCTGGAGTACGGCAAGAGCATCACCGACGCCTGCCTGGCCTGGGACGACTCGGTGGCCGTGCTCGACGGCCTGGCGGCGGCGGTGAAGGCGCGGCGCCAGCGCTGAAGGCCGGCGGCGCCGGGGCGGGGCGGGGCGGGGCGGCTTGATCTTGCTCCAATCCCGTCGCCGTCGCTGCGCTTATGCTCGCAGCCAGAGGAGTGCCCCGCCATGCGCCAATCCGTGATCGTTCAGTTCTCACCCGACCGGCCGCTCGAGCTGCCCTTGCATGCCGACGAGGCGCCGATGGCCAACGAGGACGCGCGCCGCTGGCTCGACGATCAGTTCGTGGCCAACGAGTGCGAACCGCTGCGCGCCAGCGGCAAGGTGCTCACCGCCGACAAGGTGCTGGCCCTGGCCAGCACGGTGGGCGAGGCCAAGTTCGACGAAGACGCCGCCTGGGCCCACGCCTTTGCGCGCGCCGCGCTGGCAGCGCTGGGCCGCCCGGTGGTGAAGGTGGACGTGAGCGCGGGCGCGATCACGTTCTGAAGGGTCATTCGCCCGATCGGGCGAGCTTCTCGGACCGCCAGTAGACATCGTCGCCGCCCAGGCCATCGAGGTTGGCGCGGTTGAGCACGCGCGCCAGCACGAACAGCAGGTCCGACAGGCGATTCAGGTACTGCCGCGGGGCCTCATTCACCGGCTCGGCCGCGGCCAGCGCCACCACGGCGCGCTCGGCACGGCGCGCGACGGTGCGGCTGACATGGGCCAGCGCCGCGCTGCGCGTGCCGGCCGGCAGGATGAACTCGGCCAGTCGCGGCAGGGCGGCGTTGTAGTGCTCCAGCGCCTGGTCCAGGCGCAGCACGGCCTCGGCCTTGAGCAGCGTGTAGCCGGGGATGGACAGCTCGCCGCCCAGGTTGAACAGCTCGTGCTGGATGGTCACCAGCAGCTCGCGCACGTCGGCCGGCAGCGGCTCGGCCAGCAGCACGCCCAGGCCCGAGTT
>JALHPY010000010.1:0-61185 GCA_022842305.1 Rubrivivax sp. | reverse complement strand
GTGTAGCCGGGGATGGACAGCTCGCCGCCCAGGTTGAACAGCTCGTGCTGGATGGTCACCAGCAGCTCGCGCACGTCGGCCGGCAGCGGCTCGGCCAGCAGCACGCCCAGGCCCGAGTTGAGCTCGTCCACCTCGCCCATGGCCTGCACGCGCAGCGCGTCCTTGCGCGTGCGCGTGCCGTCGCCCAGGCCGGTGGAGCCGTCGTCGCCGGTGCGGGTGGCGATCTGGGTCAGGCGATTGCTCATGGCGGTGCAAGGGCGGGTGTGGCGAGGCCACTATTGGACCTCAGCCGCGAACGCGCTGGGCAAACCACCACAGGTGACCTTCGGGGTCGATGGCGCCGTAGCTGCGGTCGGCCCAGTATTCGGCGCCGTAGTCGTGCAATTCGGGCTCGGACACCACGTGCGCACCGGCGGCGCGGGCGTGTTCGCAGTGCGCGTCCACGTCGTCGACATAGACCATCAGGTTCTGTGTGTTGCAGCCGGCGGCGATGGGGCTGCGGCGGTCGGTGTCGAAGCGGCGCTCGTCGCCGCTGAGCTCTTCGCCCACCCTGATCAGGCCGTCGGCCAGCGTCAGCTCGCTGTGCACGATGCTGCCGTCGTCGCCCATCACCTTGAGCCGGACCTCGAAGCCGAAGGCGCGGCACAGCCAGTCGATCATGGCGGCGGTGTCGCGGTAGTACACCCCGGGCGAGATGCGGGGCCAGCCAGCGGGCGTGGGTTTCATGCGGGTCCTGTCTGCGATGGAGGGAATGGCGGATGATGCCTGCCGCGCGCACCCGGGTCACGGCCCGGCCAGCCCCAAGGCTGGGCTCGCCGCGCCGGCCCAGGAGACAAGCACCCATGAACGCCCCCATCCCCGAGCACCTGCTGCCGCGGCGCGAGCAGCGCCCCGTGCCGCCGGCCCTGCTGGCCGCGCTGCAACAGCACTTCGGCGACCGCTGCAGCACCGCCACCGCGGTGCGCGAGCAGCATGGCCGCGACGAATCCACCTACCCCATGACGCCACCCGACGCCGTGGTCTTCTGCGAGAGCACGGCAGACGTGGCCACCGCCGTGCGCCTGGCCGCGGCGCACGCCACGCCGGTGATCGCCTTCGGCACCGGCTCGTCGCTGGAAGGCCACCTGCTGGCGGTGCACGGCGGCCTGAGCATCGATGTGTCGCGCATGGCGCGGCTGGTGGCGGTGGACGCCGACGACCTGACGGTCACGGTGCAGGCCGGCGTCACGCGCGAGCAGCTCAACAGCGAGATCCGCGACACGGGGCTGTTCTTTCCCATAGACCCGGGCGCCAACGCCAGCCTGGGCGGCATGGCGGCCACGCGCGCCAGCGGTACCAACGCCGTGCGCTACGGAACCATGCGCGAGAACGTGCTGGCGCTGACCGTGGTCACCGCCAGCGGCGAGGTCATCCGCACCGGCACGCGCGCGCGCAAGTCGGCCGCCGGCTACGACCTGACGCGCCTGTTCGTGGGCAGCGAGGGCACGCTGGGCATCATCACCGAGCTCACGCTGCGCCTGTACCCGCTGCCCGAGGCGGTGAGCGCGGCCATCTGCCACTTCCCCGACATCGCCGCGGCGGTGCGCACCACCATCCAGATCATCCAGCTGGGCGTGCCCATCGCGCGCTGCGAACTGCTGGACGCCAACGCCATCCGCGGCGTCAACCGCTATGCCGGCCTGGCACTGCGCGAGCAGCCCATGCTGCTGATGGAGTTCCACGGCAGCCCGGCCGGCGTGCAGGAGCAGGCCGAGACGGTGCAGGACATCGCGCGCGAACACGGCGGCGCCGATTTCGAATGGGCGCGCACGCCCGAAGAACGCACGCGGCTGTGGGCGGCGCGGCACAAGGCCTACTTTGCCGCGCTGCAGATGCGGCCGGGCTGCCGCTCGCTGTCCACCGACACCTGCGTGCCCATCTCGCACCTGGCCGAGAGCATCGACGAATCGGTGCGCGAGGCCGACGCCGCCGGCCTGCCCTACTGGGTGGTGGGCCACGTGGGCGACGGCAACTTCCACCTGAGCTACCTGCTGGACCCCAACAGCCCGGAAGAGATGGCCACGGCCGAGACGCTGTCACACAAGATGGTGCAGCGCGCCATCCGCCTGCAGGGCACCTGCACCGGCGAGCACGGCATCGGCCTGCACAAGATGGGCTATCTGGTGGACGAGGCCGGCGTCGGCGCGGTGGAAGTGATGAAGAGCATCAAGCGGGCGCTGGACCCGCTGAACATCATGAACCCGGGGAAGGTGATCGCGGTGTAGGGCGGTCAAGAAAAAGGCCCGCCGAAGCGGGCCATTTATGGTGCTGGGATCTTCAGGCGCGGCGACGGCGCGCGGCGCCCAGGCCGGCCAGGGCCAAGCCGACCAGGGCCAGGCTGGCGGGCTCGGGCACGGCTGCCCCCGCAGCCTGGAAGTCATAGCTGGCGCTGTAACCGCTACCGAAGCTATGGGCAATGCGCACATCGTCGAAATATCCGATCTGCCCTTGGTTGGAGCTACCTACGCCCATGCTCACGGCAATGAGGCTCGCATCCGCAAAGCCGGCATCAAAAGCCGCCAGCCACCCTTCCAGCGTATTCAGTGGCGGACCCCCGGAGCTATTGGTCTGACCAAACCCACCGTTTTGCCAGAACAGGCCGCTATCGAAGTCAATATCCACATCAGTCCAGACGCCGCTGGTCGGATTGACGGATACCCCGGTCTGCCAATAAGGCTCGTAGGTCAGCGTCACGAAACCGTCACCGGCGTATGAGCTGTTGAAAAACGTGAGCTTGATCGCTGGGGCAGCAGCCTGATTGCCTCCGGCCAGATTGTCCCGATAGAAAGAGTAGCCCAGCGTCAGCGACCGGGCGATCTCGCCAGCCTTGCCATACGTGTCCCTGACGGCCACTTCGGCCTTCGCGGCATCCGTCAGATCGGTCGTCAGCTTCGCCGCTCCCGTCGGAAGCGGCTGGGCCGATTCCAGATTGCCGCCAGCTCCGGTCAAGTCGACCACGGTCGCCGTTCCGCCGACTCGAACGTCAGACGCGAACCAACTGCCATTGGCGGTAAAGGCTGCATCAAATCCGGTTACGACTGCGGCACTGGCCGAGCCTCCGGAAAGGAATGCAGCGGCCAGCGCGGCGGAGGCAAGAAGGGAGGGAGAGAACTTCATCGGGGGGGTGCTCCGGTATTCTGGTTAATCGACGGGGAGATGCTCGGTCGCGAATTCAACAAAAGCTTCACTGCAGTCAGCAAGACCCGCGCCAGAAAGAGCCACCGAATTCGAAATGCATTACGGAACAAATGCTTGCGCTCTATTGGCGGCAGTTGTTCACGATTCGCCAAAGTGCCCGCACGTCACGACTGTCAGATTCCCCGACAGGACACAACCCTTCGATCAGGGGAGTTTCACTTTGTAGCGTGAATCCTGACCGGAATGCCGCGGCCGCAGGACTTGCGCCAACGCAATGTTCATTGGAAATGGCCGCCCGAAACCCGTGATCCATTTCACGCATGCGTGCGTGCATGCGGCGCCCGATTGACCTGGATCATCCCTCAATATGCGACTTGCGCCACGCAAATCAAGTTCGGCCGCGCAGGCCGTGCGCATCAGCGCTGCGGAACAAATGGTTGGGGGCGTCGGGTTTCTTGACAGTATGGCCGCCAACAGTGGCTACGGGCCCTTGGCAAGTCGGCAACTGATTGATATAGATTACATTTTTTCGACTGGCACGCCGTGTGCTCGCCGGAGGTCTTGCGCGCCGGTTCGGGTCCGCAATCCGCAACTCCTGGCTCTTCGCCTTACGGGTCGAAGTAGCTGGTGTCCACGAGCATACTTTTAGGGGGCATTTCGATGAACGTCCGGGTTGTCAGTGCAGCGGTCTTCGCTCTCATTTCGTCCGTTTCGTTTCAGGCACACTCGAGCCTTGTGACCAACGGCAGTTTCGAGAGCGAGAATGGCGCGTTTGTTGGCAACGTCCAGAACGCGATGACGCTCTCGGTGGGTTCAACCACTATTAGCGGCTGGACCGTTTTTGGTGACGTCATAGCGTGGATAAAGGAACCTGCCTTCGGCTTGTCGGCACCCGATGGCCAGTATTTTCTCGACCTTACCGACTACCAGCTCGGGTCTCCCTTCGGGGGTGTAAGGCAGACCATCGCGACCACTGCTGGCACTGCATACCGCGTGTCCTTTCAACTGGGAAGCGACCGTCAGTACGGGCTTCCGTCTGGGCTGGCCGTCAGCGCTGGCAGCACGAGCCAGACTTTCTCGATCAGTGCCGTCGGGCCCGACGCTTGGACGACGTTCTCGATGGACTTCGTCGCTTCCGGTTCGAGCACTGTGTTGTCATTTCTTGGCAACCAGGGGCAAAACTACATCGGACTCGACAATGTGAGCGTGAATGCCATTCCCACGCCAGGAACGTTTGCCCTTATTGGCCTCGGTCTGGTTGGTCTTGGTTTCGCCCGGCGAAGGTCGGTCTAGGCACGGCACCGGGAGGTCGGGGTCACCATCACCCCAAGAAGTCCTCTTCCAGCTGAGGCAAGTCGGGGTCAGGTCTTGCCTTTTGCCTTCCAGGAAGTCGGGCTCAGGTCTTGCCTTTTGCGTCCCCGCGAGCCCGCAAGAGATGGCCACGGCCGAGAGGCTGAGCGAGCAGATGGTGCAGCGCGCCATCCGCCTGCAGCGCGCCGCGCGTTCGCTGCGTCAGGGAGACAGTTGCTTCAGCATCTCTGAAAGCACGATGTTCTTCAGCACCAGCAGGAAGCGGTTCTCTGCCCCGAAGTGAACCGCGGCCACTGCCCCGACTTGTACGTGCATAGCGGTCTGGGCTTCGATTTCAGCGTCAAGCGTGTTGGCGACGCGCTTGCACACGTCATTGATGATGCGGCGGGCTGTCGGCTCGCCCAGGCCCAGCTCCAGTCCTGCGGTCAGCATGCCTTTGTAGCTCACCTCGCCGAAGACCTTGGCTCCTGGCAATGCGATGGCCATGGGCACAGATGGCCAGCGCGCCTTGTCATCGGCAAACGCGCGGGTGTGATACGCGCCGGTGGCCAGCAGGTCGTAGTGGGGCGCCACTTGCACGCCCTCGTGTGAAACGTAGAAAGACAAGTTCTTTAGATGGCAGTCGTCGTTGGCCACAAGGACATTGAAGACCAGCCAGCGGAACAGGCGCGTGCGTGACAAGGCCTTGTTGGTCGTTGCCTGGATGACGCCGTTCAGCGCCTCGAGCGAGGCTCCCGTGTGCTTGAAAACTCGCGAACGGTTGAGTAGCTGGCAGGCGTCGATGATGTGCAGCCGACGCACGTCCAGGCGCGGTGTTCCGTCCGGCGCGGACGGCAGTGTCGTCACTCGGCGGTCGAACCGCTCGATGATGTAAACCGGGTCCGGCACATAGAACCGGTGAACGTAGGGCACGGGCAACTGCGCAGCCCTGGCCAAGCGCATCGTGACGTACTCGTTGGCTACCGAGGCCGGGTAGCTGGCGCTGTCGGGGTGACTCGGCTTGAGGATGTGCGTGGAGGGCGTAGCGCCTTCGGGCTCAAAGATCCGGTCGCTGGCATCCAGCACCACGAGCAGTTTGTGCTGTGCGCCGGCGAGCGACATGCGCTTGGGCGAATCGGATGAGAGCGTCTGCTTAGGCAGGTTCGCGATACGCTGGCTCAGAACCTCATGCGACAGCGGGCGCAGCCGGCCGGTGTCGGGCAGGGGCGTGCCGGCCGGCAGCAGCGTCAAAGAACCGGCGGACTCGGCGCCCAGGTACTCGAGCAAAGCAAACGCGTCGTCGCCCTTGATGCCGGCCTCTTTCTGGATGGCTTGGCGAAGCAGTTCTTCTGGCAGGAGGTTGTCGAAGTACCACTGCACCGGACGTTGCGTGCCGCCGTCTACGTGCTGCAGCTGCGCGCGCGGCAGGCCAGGCGCCAGGTCGAATGCAGCTTCAGCCGAAGCCCACGTCGGGTCGTAGTCGAAGGCCCAGAGGTCTTCGCCCTCGTTCAGGGTGCCGACCAGCCGATGGTCCAGATATGCCTTGAGGCTCCTCATGCTGAAGGACAGCCGGCCGTCTTCTTCGGACGAGGCTTCGCAGGCGAACGCAGGCGCAGCTGTTCGTAGACGAGGGAAGCCTCCTCTGGAATGTCAACGCTCAGGACCACGCCGAGCTCCTTGAGCAGCTGCAGGACCTTGCCCAGCTGTACGGTGGGCTTGCCCTTTTCGACGTCCACCGCGAACTGCCGGCTTACGCCAACAGCGCCGGCCAGGTCATCCTGGCGGACGTGCACGCTTTTTCGCACCGCGCGGATGACGCACGCCAGGTCGGTGGGGGTCAGGATGGAGTGCTTCATAACTCAATGTCTATGCTCGCAGACATTATAGCACCACCTCGGTAGGGTGCAGCCATAATGTCTACGATGGTTGACATTTCTTCTTCGTGCAAGCAGGTCACGATGCTAATGTCTACGAACGCAGGATTTCCTTCATGGGCCTACCAGGGCGCTGGCCGAATGTCTGCAAGCGCCGACATTTACTAAGGTTTCCACCGTTCGGGAGCAAATCCGCGCGCAGGGGGTGGAACCGCCTCGGGCAAGTTGGGGTCAGGTCTTGCCTTTTGCCTCGACACCGACAACCCGATCTCCTGCGCCGTGCTGGCCAGCCCCAGCAGACGCGTGTGAAGCGCCGCCGAGTCCAGCCAGGGCGGCGTGTCGGCCTGCGCTACATGGGCGGGGCAGTTCGACCAGGCCCCGTCGCCATGGGGTTGCGCTCGACACAGCGGCCCGCCGCCCATCAGACAGGTGGCCGTGTCGACCAGGATGGCCTTGAAGCGGCGCGGGAGCAGCAATGATCAGACCCCATTCGGCTGGACAGTCCAAAATCGGACAGCGAGAATCAAACGATGGAAAAGGCCGTGGCACGCATCCCCCGTCACCAGCAGGCGGCGGCGGACTTGGCGTTCTGGCGCGGGCGCAGCATGGCCGAGCGCCTGGCGGCTGTAGAAGCCTTGCGCCGGGCAGCCGAACCGCCACGAGCCCGGCACGATGCTGAACCGCGACTTCAAAGAGTTTGCCGAGTCGCTCGCCGCGCAGGGCGTTGAGTACCTGCTGGTCGGCGGCTACGCGCTGGCGGCGCATGGCCACCCGCGCTACACGGGCGACATCGACTTCTGGATCGGCCCCGACCCGACCAATATCGAACGTCTGCTGCTCGCCCTGCGGCAGTTCGGCTTCGGATCGCTGGGTCTGACGGCAGCCGACTTCGACGCCGATTCGGTGGTGCAACTGGGCCACCCGCCGCGCCGCATCGACTTGCTGACCGCCATCGACGGCGTGGAGTTCGGCGCGTGCTGGTCCCGCCGGGTGAAGCTGTGCGTTGACGGGCTGGATCTGAACCTCATCGGGCTGGGCGACTT
Source organism: Rubrivivax sp. (assembly GCA_022842305.1). Classification (GTDB taxonomy): domain Bacteria; phylum Pseudomonadota; class Gammaproteobacteria; order Burkholderiales; family Burkholderiaceae_C; genus Rubrivivax. The sequence continues at coordinate 53,801 of JALHPY010000010.1, read as the reverse complement.
CATCGTCAACAAGCGGGCAACGGGACGCCTGAAGGATCTGGCCGACCTGGAAAGCCTGGGGCTGCCGCCGGCTGAGGAGTAAGGGCCGGGTCGAGTCGCCGGGCGCAGCTCGGGCCAGCGGCGACGCACGGCCCGGTGGACTGGGATCACACAGGGCCCACCGGTTCGACGCAGCGCGCCGTAAGGCCCACCGACAGCGCCGACTTCGCTTCCCAGCGGAAAGATGCGCACATCGGAGAGTCGACCCCGTGCCTGAGCAGCGCGGATGCGGCACATCGCCGCCGTCCCTCGGGCCCTGGGCGCGGGGCTGCGCAGCCGCTCAGCCGGTCGGCCCCGCCACACTCCACCGCTTCGTCACCTCGCCCTTGGCGTTGGTGCTTTCCAGCTGCACGCCAAAGCCCCACAGCCGCGCCGCGTGCTTCAGCACTTCCTGCCCGCTGTCGTGCAGCGGCCGGTCGTTGTGCTGGAAGTGCCGCAGCGTCAGGCTGCGGTCGCCGCGCAGGTTGACGTTCCAGACCTGGATGTTGGGCTCGCGCGAGCCCAGGTCGTACTGGTGGCTCAGCGCCTCGCGCACGCGGCGGTAGCCGGCCTCGTCGTGGATGGCGCTGACCTGCAGCTCGGGCTTGGACGCGTCGTCGTTGATGGCAAACAGCCGCATCTCGCGCATCAGCTTGGGGCTGAGGTACTGGCCGATGAAGCTCTCGTCCTTGAAGTTGCGCATGGCGTGGTCCAGCACCGGCAGCCAGGGCTTGCCGGCGATGTCGGGGAACCATTCGCGGTCTTCGGCCGTGGGCGCCTCGCAGATGCGCTTGATGTCGGTGTACATCGCAAAGCCCAGCGCATACGGGTTCAGGCCGCTGTAGGCGCGGTGGCCCACCGGCGGCTGGTAGATGACGTTGGTGTGCGAGGTCAGCCACTCGATCATCACGCCGTCGGTCAGGAAGCCGTCGTCGTACATGGTGTTGAGCAGCTTGTGGTGCCAGAAGCAGTTGTGGTTGATGAAGCAAGACGCCTTGTAGGTGTGTGAGTTCTCGACACTGAAGTCCACCACGGGGCCCTCGTCCTGCTCCAGGCTCTCGATGGTGGTCATGTCGTCCTTGCGCAGGAAGCGGTGGGTCTGGTCCAGCACCGTCTGCAGGGCCGCCTGCTTGGCCGGCAGCCTGAAACCGATGAGTTCCGCATACCGGGCCAGGTCTGAACCCGTGAGCACCAATCGGTGCGTGCCGTCGCGCTGCGGCCTGACCGAGCAGACCATGCCCAGGTTCAGCAACAGCAACTGCTCGGTGCGCAGCAGCTCCAGGCTCTTGCTCACCAGGATGAGCTGCCGGTCAGCCACCGAGACGCAGCCGTCGGTGTCGAAGTGCCCGCGCAGGAAGGCGCACACCACCGCGGCCGGCGAACGCAGAACCGTGGGCGGCACCGTCTTGCGGCCGGCCGCGCCCAGCCCCTGGGCGAACTCGAAGTGGCTCACCAGCACACGCGCCAACGCAGCACTGTGGACCGTGCTGTTGAAGTGGTTGCGGTCGGGCCGCCGCTGCGCCTGCAGGCCGAACTGCGCCTGCATCGTCTGCTCGAAGAAGTCCAGCAGCGGCGCGTCCTGCGAGGTGAGGTTGATGCGCCCCGAATGCGAGGTCTCGACGAAGCCGTCGCCGATGAGCTGGCCCAGCACTTCGGCCAGGTCGGCGTTGAGCGTGGCCGGTCGGCGGGGCAGGTCGTTGGCGTCCTGCAGCGTCAGCGGCAGCGCGTCGTCGGCCTTGATGGCCTGCCAGTCGAGCAGGCAGGCCTGCAGCCGCTCTGCGTGCTCGGATGACACCCGCAGTTGCCGGTGCTGCGACTGCCACTTCAGGAAGGTGTGCATCGACACCCCGTGGCGCGCGCAGACCTCGGCCAGGCGGGGACGCGACGCGGTGTCGTAGTCGATGGCGACCTCAACGGGCGCAAACACGCCCTGCCCACGTCGGATCTCGACCCGGTCGCCCACCTTCAGCGAACGCAACTCGACCCAGCGGTCGCCGACGAAGATCTTGTGGTCGGCACCGCCGTGCAGCACGTAGCCGTGGCGCGTGCTCAGGCGCACACGCGGTTTGCACGGGTGGCTGAACCAGTTGACGACGCGGTTGCCGTCTTCCACGGTGCCGTTGAATTGCGTGTCCACCAACTCTTGCGCGGGCATCAGTCCGTCGTTGGTGACGATCAGCGTTTCGCCGGTGACGCAGGCCCAGCCTTCATTCATCACCTGCGTCTGGCGCTGCGGATAGAAGTACTGCGCCACCTTGCGCACGATGCGCACGATCTCGCGCTGCCAGGGTTCGAGCAGCGGCGCGTTCTTCTCGATGAAGTAAAGCAGGTTCTCTTGCGGTTCGTCTGGGAAGCGCTTGGCCTCGGGCGCGGCGCCGTCCTTCTCTATGCGGCGCGGCAGCGTGCGCCACAGGTCGTTGACCTGGCGTTGCGCATAGGCCTCGCGGTCGATGCGCTCGCTGAGCTCTTGCGCCAGGCTCTTGCGCGTGGGCCGGCGGTAGCGGTCCACACCGTGGTTGGACAGCGCGTGGCAGCTGTCCAGAAAGGCCTCGACCGTGTCCATGCCGTGCTTCTCTTCGCAGGCCGCCACGTAGTTCTTGGCGTAGACCAGGTAGTCGATGATGGACGCCGCGTCGGTCCACATGCGGAACAGGTAGTTGCCCTTGAAGAAGCTGTTGTGGCCGTAGGCGGCGTGGGCGATCACGAGGGCCTGCATGGCCAGCGTGTTCTCTTCCATCAGGTAGCTGATGCAGGGGTTGCTGTTGATGACGATCTCGTACGCCAACCCCATGTGCCCGCGCTTGTAGTTCTTTTCCGTCGCGATGAACTCCTTGCCATAGCTCCAGTGGCGATAGTTCACCGGCATGCCCACGCTGGCGTAGGCGTCCATCATCTGCTCGGCGGTGATGATCTCCAGCTGGTTGGGATAGGTGTCCAGCCCGAAGCGCTCGGCCGTGTCGCGGATGACGCGGTGGTAGCGCTCCACCAGCTCGAACGACCAGTCGCTGGGCGAGGGCAGGTGCTCGGCCGGCCGTTCGGGCAGCGGCAGGGGGTGTTCCAGCGCGATGGGGCGGAGCTTCATGCTGCCTTTGCTCCCTCTTTCTTGAACAGGTCGCGGAACACCGGGTAGATCTGCGCGGCCTCGGTGGCCTTGCGCATCGCAAAGTGGCGGTGCAGGCCCAGCAGCTGCGCGTACTCTTCCCACAGGTTCTGCTCTTCCTCGGCCACCTGCACATAGGCAAAGTACCGGCACAGCGGCAGGATCTTGTCGTTCAGCAGCTCGCGGCAGCGGCCGCTGTCGTGGTGCCAGTTGTCGCCGTCGCTGGCCTGCGCGCCGTAGATGTTCCACTCGGCCGGCGAGTAGCGCGCCCTGATGATCTCTTCCATCAGCACCAGCGCGCTGCTGACCACGGTGCCGCCGGTTTCGCGCGCGTGGAAGAAGTTCTGCTCGTCCACCTCTTGCGCCTGCGTGTGGTGGCGGATGAAGACCAGCTCGATCTTCTCGTAGTGCCGCGTCAGGAACAGGTACAGCAGGATGAAGAAGCGCTTGCTCAGCTCCTTGCGGCCTTCGTCCATCGAGCCCGACACGTCCATCAGGCAGAACATCACCGCCTTGCTGGTGGGCACCGGCACGCGCACGCGGCTGCGGTAGCGCAGGTCTATGGGGTCGAGGTAGGGGATGCGTTCGATGCGCACGCGCAGCGCGCTGATGCGCTCGAGCAGTTCCTGGATCTGCGCCTCGGCCACGGCGTCGCCGGGCCGGGCCGCCGCGCGGCATTGCGCCAGTTCTTCTTGCAGATCGTGCAGTTCGCGGCGCGAGCCCGCGCCCAGCGCGATGCGCCGGCCCAGGGCGCCGCGCATGCTGCGCACCACGTGCAGGTTGTTGGGCGTGCCGTCGCTGCTGTAGCCAGCGCGGTGGGTCTTCCACTCGGGCACGGCCGCCAGCTGCGTACGGATCAGGTGCGGCAGCGCCAGGTCCTCGAAGAAGACCTGCATGAACTCTTCCTTGCTCAGCGCGAAGACGAATTCGTCCTCGCCCTCGCCCTGGTCGCCGGCCTGGCCCTTGCCCGCGCCCTGGCCGCCTGCGCCCCCTTTCGGCCGTTCGATGCGGTCGCCCTGCACGTACTCTTGATTGCCCGGGTGCACGGTCTCGCGCACGCCGCCCTGGCCGTGGCCGAACACCGGCTCGCTGAGGTCCTTCTTGGGGATGTGGATGTCCTCGCCGCGCTCGACATCGCGGATGCCGCGGCCGTCGATGGCGCGCTTGACCGCCTCGCGGATCTGCTCTTTGTGGCGGCGCAGGAAGCGTTCGCGATTGCCTATCGACTTGTTCTTGCCGGCCAGGCGGCGATCGACGATGTGCTGCATGCGCTGCTTCAGCTCGACTTGCGAACCCGCAGGTACCACTCGCACAGCAGGCGCACCTGCTTGCTGGTGTAGCCCTTGGCCACCATGCGCGTCACGAAGTCCTCGTGCTTCTTGGCCTCATCCGCGCTGGCCTTGGCGTTGAAGCTGATCACCGGCAACAGCTCTTCGGTGTTGCTGAACATCTTCTTCTCGATCACCGTGCGCAGCTTCTCGTAGCTGGTCCACACCGGGTTCTTGCCCTGGTTGTTGGCGCGCGCGCGCAGCACGAAGTTGACGATCTCGTTGCGGAAATCCTTGGGGTTGGCAATGCCCGCGGGCTTCTCGATCTTCTCGAGTTCGCCGTTCAGGCTGGCGCGGTCGAAGACTTCGCCGGTGTCGGTGTCGCGGTACTCGTGGTCCTGGATCCAGTAGTCGGCGTAGGTGACGTAACGGTCGAAGATGTTCTGGCCGTACTCACTGTAACTTTCGAGGTAGGCGGTCTGGATCTCCTTGCCGATGAACTCGGCATAGCGCGGCGCCAGCAGCTCCTTGATGAAGCCGACGTACTTGTCCTCGGTCTCCTTGGGGAACTGCTCGCGCTCGATCTGCTGCTCGAGCACGTACATCAGGTGCACCGGATTGGCCGCCACTTCGGTGCTGTCGAAGTTGAAGACCTTGCTGATGATCTTGTAGGCAAAGCGCGTGCTGATGCCGCTCATGCCTTCGTCCACGCCGGCGTAGTCGCGGTACTCCTGGTAGCTCTTGGCGCGCGGGTCGGTGTCCTTCAGGTTCTCGCCGTCGTAGACCAGCATCTTGCTGTACAGGCTGCTGTTCTCGGGCTCTTTCAGGCGCGTCAGGATGCCGAACTGGCTCATCATCTTCAGCGTGCCGGGCGCGCAGGTGGCCTTGGCCAGCGAGCTGTTCTTCAGCAGCTTCTCGTAGATGTGCACCTCTTCGCTGACGCGCAGGCAGTAGGGCACCTTGACGATGTAGATGCGGTCGAGGAAGGCCTCGTTGTTCTTGTTGTTGCGGAAGGCCTTCCATTCGCTTTCATTGCTGTGCGCCAGCACGATGCCGTCGAAGGGAATGGCGCCGAAGCCTTCGGTGCCCTTGAAGTTGCCTTCCTGCGTGGCCGTCAGCAGCGGGTGCAGCACCTTGATCGGCGCCTTGAACATCTCGACGAATTCCAGCAGCCCCTGGTTGGCCAGGCACAGGCCGCCGCTGTAGCTGTAGGCGTCGGGGTCGTCCTGGCTGTAGGTCTCGAGCTTGCGGATGTCGACCTTGCCCACCAGGCTGCTGATGTCCTGGTTGTTCTCGTCACCCGGCTCGGTCTTGCTGATGCCGATCTGCTTGAGGATGCTGGGGTGGCGCTTGACGACGCGGAACTTGCGGATGTCGCCGCCGAACTCATCCAGCCGCTTCACGGCCCAGGGGCTGAGAATGCGGTTGAGGTAGCGCGTCGGGATGCCGTATTCGCTTTCCAGGATGGGCCCGTCCTCGACCGCGTCGAACAGGCCCAGCGGTGACTCGTTCACCGGGCTGCCCTTGATGGCGTAGAAGGGCACGTCCTGCATCAGCTGCTTCAGGCGCTCGGCGATGCTGCTCTTGCCGCCGCCCACGGGGCCCAGCAGGTAGAGGATCTGCTTCTTCTCTTCGAGCCCCTGCGCGCCGTGGCGGAAGTAGCTGACCACCTGCTCGATGGCGTCTTCCATGCCGTAGAACTCGGCGAAGGCCGGGTAGACCTTGATCAGCTTGTTGGCGAACAGGCGGGAGAGGCGCGGGTCGTTGCGCGTGTCCACGGTCTGCGGCTCGCCGATGGCCTTGAGCATGCGCTCGGCCGCGGTGGCATAGGCCAGTGGGTTGCGCTTGCACTCGGCAAGGTATTCCTCGAGCGAGAGCTCTTCCTCGCGCGTGCGCTCGTAGCGTGCGGCAAAATGACTGATGACGTCCATGGGTACGGCCTCCGGCAACCAGCGTGCGGCGGGGAGGACGCTCCTGCCCCTGAGCCGCACCTGGGAAGTTCTGATGAAGTCCCGGCTTCACGGGCCCAGACTCCATCAGAGCTTTCCGGCTGCCGGCTACCGTGCCGGCCACTTCAAATCAGCCAGATTCATTCTGCCCCCGGCCGCGCCGGAAGACACGGCAACAGTTGCGAGCCCCTGTAGACCGTGGCGTGAACAAACCCTCGGTCAGGTCGTTCGCAAGACGCGTGCCCCGGCACCCCATGGCAGGTGGCAGCTGATTCAACGCGCCACGAGGCAGCGGCGATGACGCCGGCATGCACAGCAATGGAGCATCGCGTCCCGGCAAAGGTTCCGCCGGATGCGATCATCGGCGCGGTGAACATCAACTTGCTGCTGCTCTCGGTCTGCCAGGCGCTGTTTCTGACCAACAACGTCACCTTCATCGCCATCAACGGCCTGGTGGGTCTGGCGCTGGCGCCGCTGGGCTGGATGGCCACGCTGCCGGTCACCGGCTACGTGGTGGGCGCGGCGCTGTCGGCCATGCCGGTGGCGCGGCTGCAGGCGCGGCTGGGGCGCAAGCGTTCGTTCCAGATCGGGCTGGTGGTGGCCGCGCTGGCGTCGGCGCTGTGCGCGCTGGCGGTGAGCATCCAGAGCTTCTGGCTGCTGGTGGCGGCCACGGTCTTCGGCGGCTTCTACAGCGCCAACGCCTCGCTCTACCGCTTTGCCGGGCCCGAGCTGGTGGCGCCGGCGCTGCGCGAGCGCGCCATTTCCTGGGTGCTGGCCGGCGGCGTGGCCGGGGCCTTTATCGGCCCCAACCTGGCCAGCGCCGCACGCGGCTGGCTGCCCGTGCCCTTTGCCGGCGCCTACCTGGCGCTGGTGGGCGTGGCCGGGTGCTCGCTGCTGGCCCTGAGCTTCATCCGCTTCCCGGATCACACGCCGCCGTTGCCGGGCGCGGCGCGGGGCCGAAGTGCGCGCCAACTGATGCGCCAGCCGGTGTTCGCGGTGGCGGTCATCGCCGCCGCGCTGGGCTATGGCGTGATGAACCTGCTGATGGCGGCCACCCCCATCGCCATGCAGCAGTGCCAGCACCCCTTCGACCGGGCCGCGCTGGTGCTGGAATGGCACGTGCTGGGCATGTTCGTGCCCAGCTTCTTCACCGGCCACCTGATCCGGCGCATCGGCGTGCTGCCGGTGCTGGGCATGGGCGTGGCGCTCAACCTGGTGTGCGTGGCCGTGGCCTTGTCGGGGGTGGAGCTGATGCAGTTCCTGGTGGCGCTGTTCGCGCTGGGCGTGGGCTGGAACTTCCTCTACACCGGCGGCACCACGCTGCTGAACCAGGCCTACCGGCCCGAAGAAAAGAACCGCGCCCAGGGCGTGATGGACAGCTGCGTCTTCTGGACCATGGCGCTGAGCTCGTTCGCCTCTGGCGCGCTGGTCACCACCCAGGGCTGGACCTGGCTCAACCTGGGCTCGCTGCTGCCCATCGCGCTGGTGGCGGCGGCGCTGCTGTGGCTGGCGCGGCGCGGCGGCGCGCGGGCATAGGCGCGCTGAAGCCTGAAGCCCGGCCGGCCGGCCTTCAGCTTTCGGCCGCGCCCAGCTTTTCCAGCAGGCCGTTGAGCTCTTCCAGCGAGCCGAAGGCGATGGCCACTTCGCCGGCCTCGCCGCGGCGCGTGCGGCGCTTGATGCGGATCTCGACCGCAGCCGTCAGCCGGTCGGCCAGCAGTTCTTCCAGCCGCACCACGTCGCGCGAGCGCGGTTTGGGCGCGGGTTTGGCCGGTGGCTCGCGGCCGGCGCGAGCCACCAGCTTCTCGGCCTCGCGCACGCTCAGTTTCTTGGCGGCGATCTCCTGCCCCGCCATCACCTGCTGCGCCGTGGGCAGCGCCAGCAGCGCGCGCGCGTGGCCCATCTCGATGTCGCCGGCCATCAGCAGTTTCTGCACCGGTTCGGCCAGGTTGAGCAGGCGCAGCAGGTTGCTGGCCGCGCTGCGCGAGCGGCCCACGGCCTGCGCCGCCTGCTCGTGCGTGAGCTTGAACTCGGTGACCAGGCGCTGCAGGCCCTGCGCTTCTTCCAGCGCGTTGAGGTCTTCGCGCTGGATGTTCTCGATCAGCGCCATCACCGCGGCCGATTCGTCGCTGACGGCCTTGACCAGCACCGGCACGCTGTCCAACCCGGCCAGGCGGGCGGCGCGGAAGCGGCGCTCGCCGGCGATGATCTCGTAGCGGCCGCTGTCCAGCGGGCGCACCAGAATGGGCTGCATCACGCCCTGGTTCTTGATGCTTTCGGCCAGCTCGTACAGCGAGCCTTCGTCCATGCGCGTGCGTGGCTGGTACTTGCCGGGGCGCAGCAGGTCCAGCGACAGGGTGGCGGGCAGGCCTTCGGCCGCCGCCGGCGCGTCGCTCACCTTGGGGCCCAGCAGCGCTTCCAGGCCCAGCCCCAGGCCCTTGGGTTTTTTCGTCACCATCGGCCGATTGTCCGTCAGCGCGCCGCAGCAGCCTTTAGCGGCGTTCGCGGCGCGTGCGCGCCGGGTGGAGCACGTCGCGCTCGAGATAGCGGCGCAACCGCTGCTGGCGTGGCTCGGTGCGGCCGCTGCGCGAGGCCAGCACCTGCACCACCGCGTCGACGCGCAACATCAGCACGCCCTGGGCATCGCGCCGCCACTGGCCGGCGTGGCGCGCGGCCAGCGCGTCTTCGGGTTCGCGCCGGCCCAACGCCCGCATCAGGCCCTGGCCGTCGATCCAGACCTGGCGGCCGTCGTCCTCGATCTGCAGCGGCACGCCGCCGAAACTGTGAAAGCGGCCCTGCTCGCGCGCCCAGAAGCGCCCGCGCACCACGGCCGTCAAGTCGTCGGCCCAGCGCACCGCGATCCAGGGCAGCAGCAGCGTCACCACGGCCACGACCACGGCCAGCGCCAGCAGCAGCGGCAGCCCCACACCCAGCACGTGCAACAGACCCAACAGCGCGGCTGTACCCCCGCCGATGGCCAAGGCGCGCGCGGCCGGCGTCTTCATGCCGCCGGCAGCCCCAGTCGCCGGCCGGCAGCCCCCATCCCGTATGCTCGAACCATTGCAAAAGCATTGTCTACGGGGCACCGCATGGCTTACACCGTTTTCGTCGATGGCCAGGAAGGCACGACCGGATTGCGCATCCACGAGTACCTGGCAGCGCGCAGCGATGTCGAGGTGCTGCGCATAGCGCCTGAACGGCGCAAGGACGCCGCCGAACGCGCGCGCCTGCTGAACGCGGCCGACGTGGCCTTCCTGTGCCTGCCCGACGCCGCCGCGCGCGAGGCCGCCGCGTTGGTGACCAACCCCCGCACCTGCCTGATAGACGCCAGCACGGCGCACCGCACGCTGCCGGGGTGGGTGTTCGGCCTGCCCGAGTTGGCGCCGTGCCAGCGTGACGCGCTGCGCGCGGGCAAGCGCATCGCCAACCCGGGCTGCCACGCCACGGCCTTCATCCTGCTGCTGCGGCCGCTGGTCGAAGCCGGCCTGGTACCGGCGGCTTTGGGGGTGCCCGCCACCTCGATCACCGGCTACTCCGGTGGCGGCAAGAAGATGATCGAGCAATATGAAGCGGCACAGGCCTCAGGCGCTGAGCCGGCGCTTACTTCGCCGCGGCCTTACGCGCTGAGTCTGGCGCACAAGCACGTGCCCGAGATGATGGCGCACAGCGGGCTGACGGCACGTCCGATCTTCATGCCCATCGTCGGCAACTTCTACCAGGGGCTGGCGGTGTCGGTGCCGCTGGACTGCGCCGCGCTGGGCTGCACGCCCGAGGCGCTGCACGCTGCCCTGGCGGCGCGCTACGCCGATGAGCGCTTCGTGCGCGTGCTGCCGCTGCGCGACCCTGCCACGCTGGAGGGCGGCTTCTTCGACGTGCAGGCCTGCAACGGCAGCAACCGGGTCGAGGTCTTCGTCTTCGCCAACGACAGCCAGGCCATCCTGATGGCGCGCCTGGACAACCTGGGCAAGGGCGCCAGCGGCGCCGCGGTGCAGTGCATGAACCTGCACCTGGGCCTGGACGAGGGCCTGGGCCTGTAAGCGCTCAGCCCGGCGCTTCCAGCTCGGCCGGTTTCGAGAAGCGCGGGCGCATCCTCGAAGCGCCACAGCAACCGTTCATCCAAGGCGCTGCGACATCTCGCGGGCAAACTCGACGAAGGCCTGTGCGCCCTTTGACGCCGGGTCGAAGTTCACGCCGGGCTGGCCGTAGCTGGGTGCTTCGGCCAGCCGCACGTTGCGCGGAATCACGGTGTTGAACACCTTGTCGCCGAAGTGCGCCTTGAGCTGCTCGCTCACCTGCTGCTGCAGCGTGATGCGCGGATCGAACATCACGCGCAGCAGGCCGATGATCTTGAGCTCGGGGTTGAGGTTGGCGTGCACCTGCTTGATGGTGTTGACCAGGTCCGACAAGCCTTCGAGCGCGAAGTACTCGCATTGCATGGGCACGATCACGCCATGCGCCGCGCACAGGCCGTTGAGCGTGAGCAGGCTGAGCGAAGGCGGGCAGTCGATCAGCACGAAGTCGTAGTCGGCGCGCACCGCCTCCAGTGCGGCCTTCAGGCGGCGTTCTCGGTGCGGCAGATCCACCAGCTCGACCTCGGCGCCAGCCAGTTCGCGGTTGGCGCCCAGCACCTGGTAGCCGCCCTGAGGGCTGGGCCGGCGCGTGTCGGCGATGCTGGCCGATTCGAGCAGCACGTCGTAGACGCTGGGGTCCAGTGCGCGCTTGTCGATGCCCGAACCCATGGTGGCGTTGCCCTGCGGGTCCAGGTCGACCAGCAGCACGCGCTTGCCGGTGAGCGCCAGCCCGGCCGCCAGGTTGACCGTGGTCGTGGTCTTGCCCACGCCGCCCTTCTGGTTGGCGATGCAGAAGATGCGGCTCATTGGTTGGACAGGCGGATGCCGAAGGCGATGAGAAAGACGCCGGCCAGCTTTTCCAGCGCCCCGGCCAGGCGCCGGTGCGCCTTGACCTTGGCGCTGACGGCGTTGGCAAAGGCGCACAGCAGCAGGCAGTACACGGCGGTGATGACGGCGATGGTCAGCGCCATGGCCGCAAAGGTGAGGGCGCCGCGGTGCTGCGCCGGGTCGATGAACAGCGGGAAGAAGGCCATGTAGAAGACGATGGCCTTGGGGTTGAGCAGGGTGATGAGGAAAGCCTGGCGGCCGTAGTCGCGCGGCTCGATGCGGATGGGCGATGCCGAGCCCGGCTTGGCGAAGATCAGCTTCAGCCCTATCCAGGCCAGGTAGGCGGCGCCGGCGTACTGCACCAGCTTGAACAGCATGGGGTTGGCCGCCAGCAACGTGGCCACGCCGGCCACGGCCAGCCACAGCAGCACCTGGTCGCCCGCGATCACCCCGGCGGTGGCAGCGGCCCCGGCGCGGAAACCCCCCTTGGCGGTGGAAGTCAGCAGCGCAAAGGTGCCGGGGCCGGGCAGGGCCAGGAACAGCAGGATCGCGGCGCAGAAGGCGCCGTAGTCGGCGATGCCGAGCATGGGGTGTTCTCCGGAAAGGGGGATGGCGCGCGCGTTTGCAGGCTCTGCGTTGGCGCGCAGCAGGGTGCGAAAGCGTAGCGCAGAAATCAGCGTTGTTTGACGGCCGGCCGGGACCTGCGGCGCCTGAATTGCGCTTAGCCGGCTGCCCGCTGGCGCATCCAGACCAGGCAGCGCTCGGCGTTCAGGCCCGGCACCTGCAGGTGTTCCACGTGAAACACCTCGATATCGGCCGGCAGGGCGGCCAGTTCGTCGTCGGGGTGCTTGCCCTTCATCGCCATCCAGACGCCGCCCGGCCGCAGGTGATGGCGCGTGAGTCCGACGAAATCCGCCAGCGAGGCAAATGCGCGCGAGGTGATCAGGTCGAAGGGCGGCGCCTTCAAGGCCTCCACGCGCGCATGCACCCCGTGCAGCTGGGGCAGGGCCAACGTGCCCGCGGCCTGGCGGACGAAGGCCGCCTTCTTGCCCACGGCGTCGACGCAGGTGACGTCCAGCGTCGGCAGCATGATGGCCAGCACCACGCCCGGCAGGCCGCCGCCGCTGCCCACGTCCAGCACCCGGCCTTGCGGCAGCTGCCGCGCCACGGCCGGCACCACGGCCAGGCAGTCGGCCAGGTGCTGGCGCAGCATGGCGTCGCGCTCGCGCACCGCCGTCAGGTTGTAGGTGGCGTTCCAGCGTTGCAGCAGGTCCAGAAAGCCCAGCAGCGCGGCGGTCTGCCCCGCACTGGCTTGCAGGCCCAGCGTGGCCAGCGTGGCCGCGGGCTCTGCTGATGCGACCATCAGGCAGCAGTCTCCGGCTGGCTGGGCGGTTGGGCGTCTCGGGCAAAGCCCTTGAAGCGGCCCTTCTTCAAGTGCACCAGCAGCAACGAGATGGCCGCGGGCGTCACGCCCGAGATGCGCGAGGCCTGCCCCAGGTTGGTGGGGCGGTGCCGCGCCAGCTTCTGCCGCACTTCGAAGGACAGTGCGCTGACCTGGGCGTAATCCAGGTCGTCGGGCAGCTGCAGGCTCTCGTAGGAGGCGGAGCGCTCCACATCCTCGTTCTGCTTGTCGATGTAGCCGGCGTACTTGACCGTGATCTCGGCCTGCTCGATCACGGCATCGGCCTCGGCCACGCCGAACTCGCCGCGCAGTGTTTCACGTGAAACAGCACCCGGCGCGCCGGCGATCCGGGCCGCCTCACACACCGCGTCAAAGCCCACACCCGGCCGGCGCAGCAGCTCGACCAGCGCGTACTCGTGCTCGAGCGCCTTGCCCAGCAGACGTTCGGCGTCGGCCGCGGGCAGGGTGGCGGGGCGCACCCAGGTCGCGCGCAGGCGTTGCAGTTCGCGCTCCAGCCGCTCCCGCTTGGTCTCGAAGGCCGCCCAGCGGCGGTCGTCTACCAGGCCCAGCTCGCGGCCCACGGCCGTGAGGCGCAGGTCGGCGTTGTCCTCGCGCAGCTGCAGGCGGAACTCGGCGCGGCTGGTGAACATGCGGTAGGGCTCGGTCACGCCCTTGAACACCAGGTCATCGACCAGCACACCCAGGTAGGCCTGGTCGCGGCGCGGCGTCCAGGGTTCGCGCCCCCGCGCCTGCAGCGCGGCGTTGATGCCGGCGTACAGGCCTTGCGCCGCCGCTTCCTCGTAGCCCGTGGTGCCGTTGATCTGCCCGGCGAAGAACAGCCCGCCCAGCGCACGCGTCTCGAAGCTGGGCTTCAGTTCACGCGGGTCAAAGTAGTCGTACTCGATGGCGTAGCCCGGGCGCAGGATGTGCGCCTGCTCCAGCCCCGGCATCGAGCGCACCGCCGCCAGCTGGATGTCGAAGGGCAGCGAAGTCGAGATCCCGTTGGGATAGAACTCGTTGGTGCTCAGCCCCTCGGGCTCCAGAAAGATCTGGTGCGAACCCTTGTCGGCGAAGCGGTTGACCTTGTCCTCGATGCTGGGGCAGTAGCGCGGGCCCGTGCCTTCGATGACGCCGGTGAACATGGGGCTGCGGTCGAAACCGCTGCGGATGATGGCGTGTGTCAGCTCGTTGGTGTGCGTGATCCAGCAGGGCAGCTGCCGCGGGTGCTGCTCGGGCCGGCCCAGAAAGCCGAACACCGGCACCGGGTCCAGGTCGCCGGGTTGCTCTTGCAGGCGCGTGAAGTCGATGCTGCGCCCGTCCAGGCGCGGCGGCGTGCCGGTCTTGAGCCGGCCCTGTGCCAGCTTCAGCTCCTTCAGCCGCGCCGACAGACTGACGGCTGGCGGATCGCCAGCGCGCCCGGCGGCGTAGTTCTGCAGGCCGACGTGGATGCGTCCGTCCAGAAAGGTACCCGCCGTCAGCACCACCGTGCGCGCGCGGAAGCGCAGGCCCAGCTGCGTGACGGCGCCGACGACGCGGTCGCCTTCCAGCATCAGGTCGTCCACCGCCTGCTGAAACAACCACAGGTTAGTCTGGTTCTCCAGCCGCCGCCGCACCGCCGCCTTGTAGAGGATGCGATCGGCCTGCGCCCGGGTGGCGCGCACCGCCGGGCCCTTGCTGCCGTTGAGGATGCGGAACTGGATGCCAGCCTCGTCGGTGACCTCGGCCATGGCGCCGCCCAGCGCATCCACCTCTTTCACCAGGTGGCCCTTGCCGATGCCACCGATGGACGGGTTGCAGCTCATCTGCCCCAGGGTCTCGATGTTGTGCGTGAGCAGCAGCGTCGTGCAGCCCATGCGCGCGGTGGCCAGCGCCGCCTCGGTGCCGGCATGGCCACCGCCGACCACGATGACGTCGAATGCCTGGGGATGCAACATGGACCGCGATTCTACGAACTCGCCCCCCTCGCCCGCGGGTCAAGGCCAAAGGGCAACGTGCGCGCACCGCCAACCGCTAGCATCGCAGCATGCGCTGCCGTCCCCAGTGCGGCGCCTGTTGCACGGCGCCCTCGATCTCGTCGCCCATACCCGGCCTGCCCCAGGGCAAGCCTGCCGGCCTGCGCTGCCCGCAACTGACCGACGACGAGCGCTGCCGCCTCTTCGGCCGGCCCGAGCGCCCCTCGGTGTGCCTGACGCTCAAACCCGAGCCGGCGATGTGCGGTAGCAGCCGCGCCCAGGCCCTGCACTGGCTGCAGACCCTGGAACTTGCCACCCAACCCTGAGCCGCCCCATGCCCACCGAAACCGCCCGCCAGCTCACCGACCTGTACCCCGCGCTGCAGGGCATGGAGCCGCAGCTGCTGGAATCGGTGCTCGAGCGCCAGGCCCAGCGCCTGACGGTGCCGGCCGGCGCCATGCTGTTCGACGAAGGCAGCCCCTGCCGCGGCTTCCCGCTGGTGCTGTCGGGCGCGGTGCGCGTGGCGCGCGGATCGCCCGGCGGCCGCACGCTCGAGCTGTACCGCGTCACCCCGGGCGAACTGTGCGTGGTGTCCACGTCCTGCCTGTTCGGCACGACGCCCATGACGGCGCACGGGCAGGCGTCCGAGGCCACCGACCTGGCGCTGCTGTCACCGCCCGGCTTCGACCGCTGGATGGCGCATGAGCCCTTCCGCCACTACGTCTTCGGCATCTTTGCCGACCGGCTGTCCGACCTGATGGCGCTGGCCGAGGCCGTGGCCTTTCAGCGCCTGGACCAGCGCCTTGCAGCGGCGCTGCTGGGCCGGGGCACGCAGGTGCAGACCACGCACCAGGCGCTGGCCGACGAACTGGGCACGGTGCGCGAGATCGTCTCGCGCCTGCTGGCGCGCTTCGAGCGATCGGGCTGGGTGCGCCTGGGCCGCGAACGCATCGAGCTGGTGGACAGCATGGCCTTGCGCGCACTGGCCGCCGGCGGCAGCCTGCCGGCAGCCTGAAGTGCTCTGGCCTCGGGGCGCCGGGCCCATGTGACTCAGGTCACCGACCGGGCGGGGGGTGAAGGCGCACAGTAGCGACGCTGGCCGAACGGGCCTGCTTCATCAACCCAAAGTCCAGGAGCTCCACCATGAAGTCCAACGTCGGCGGCATCGACCGCATTCTCCGCATCGTGGCCGGCCTCGTGCTGATCGCCCTTACCCTGACCGGCACCATCGGTGTCTGGGGCTGGATCGGCGTCGTGCCGCTGCTCACCGGCGTCGTCGGCTTCTGCCCGGTCTACCCGATCCTGGGCTTCAGCACCTGCCCGATGAAGGCCAAGTCCTGAGCAAGTAAGCGCCCGCTTACTGCATAGGCGCTGTAGCGGGCACGCTGCGCAGATCCTGCGCCACGTGCCCGCCGCGCAGCGCGATCACGCGCCCGGCCGAGGCAATGGTCTCCGGCCGGTGCGCCACGATCACCCGGGTCAGCGCCAGCTGGCCCACCGCCTGGTTGACGATGCGCTCGCGCTCGACATCCAGCGCGCTGGTCGCCTCGTCCAGCAACAGGATCCGCGGCCGCTTGTACAAGGCGCGCGCCAGCAGGATGCGTTGCTTCTGTCCGCCCGACAGCACCGTGCCCAGCTCGCCGATGAGCGTGTCGTAGCCCATGGGCAGCGCCTCGATCTCGTCGTGCACCGACGCCACGCGCGCGCACTGACGCAGCCAGGCCAGGTCGGGCTCGGGGCTGAAGAAGCTGATGTTGTCGGCCACGCTGCCCGAAAACAGCGGCTCGTCCTGCATCACCACGCCCACCTGATCGCGCCAGGCGCGCAGGCCCAGGCGTGACAGCGGCACGCCGCCGGCCAGCACCTGGCCGGACGTCGGCGCATGGATGCCCAGGATCAGCTTGATCAACGTGGACTTGCCGCCGCCCGAAGGCCCGACGATGGCCACCGACTCACCCGCCTCGATGCGCAGGTTGACGTGCTGCAGCACCTCGGGCTCACCGTCGGCGTAGCGGAAGCCGACGTCGCGGAACTCGATGTGGGCGCCTTCCAGCGGGGCTGAGGCCGTGTCGGGTTCGGGCGCGGTGAGCACGATGTCGGCCAGGCGCTCGGCCTGCAGGCCCAGCATCTTCAGCTCGACCGCCTTGTCGACCAGCGCGCTCACGCGCGCTGCAAAGGTCTCCTTGTAGGCGAAGAAGGCGAAGAGCATGCCCAAGGTGAACCGCCCCTCCATCACCAGCCAGGCGCCGATCCAGATCACCGCCACGCGCTCCAGGCCGAACAGCAGGCGGTGCGACACCGCGGCCCACAGTTCCAGCCGGCGCACGGCGATCTGCGCGTTCATGGTGTCGACCACCATGCTGGCAAAGCGCGACTGCCGATCGGCCTGGGCATTGAACAGCTTGATGGCCAGCACGCCGCGCACCGACTCGAGGAAGTGGCTGCCCTGGCGCGCGTCGAACACCAGCGCCTGCTCGCTGGACTCGCGCAGCGGGCGGTAGAACGCCCAACGCAGCAGCGCGTACACGGCCACGGCAGCCACGGCCACGGCGGTGAGCGTCAGGCTGTACAGCGCCATCATGGCCAGGGTCAGCAGTACCAGCGCGCCGTCGAGCACGGCCTCGATGAAGTGCGTGGTCAGCGCCTTCTGGATCTGCTGCACCGAACCGAAGCGCGACCAGATGTCGCCCAGCTGGCGCTTCTCGAACCAGTCCACCGGCAAGCGCAGCAGGTGCGCGAAGACGTTGACCAGCCACTGCAGGTTGAGCGTGGCCGACAGCACCAGCACCGCCCACGAGCGCGCCGCAGCGGTCAGCGTCTGCACCAGCACCAGCAGGGTGAAGCCCACCCCCAGCGTCAGCAGCAGGTCGCGGTCGGCGCCTACCAGCACCCCGTCCACCACCCACTGCATGAAGAAGGGGCTGAGCAGCACGAAAGCTTCCAGCGCCAGCGCCAGCGCCAGCACCTGCGCCAGCGAGCGCTTCAGCCCGCTGACCGGCCCCAGCAACGCGCGCAACGACACCTTGCGGCGCTGCTCGGCCGGGGCAAAGCCGTGGGCCGGCTGCAGCTCCAATGCCACGCCGCTGAAGCTGCGCGACAGCTGGTCGGCGCTGACCTGGCGCACGCCGTGCGCCGGGTCGTGGATCACGGCGCCGTCGCCGCGCAGGGACACGAGCACGACGAAGTGGTTCATGTTCCAGTGCAGGATGCAGGGCGTCTGCAGCTGCGGCAGTTCGTCCAGCTCGGCGCGAACGGCGCGCGCGCTCAGGCGCAGGCCGTCGGCCATGCGCACCAGATCGGCCAGGGTGGCGCCCTTGAGCGAGATCGAGAAGCGCTGGCGCAGACTGGCCAGATCGGTGTGCAGGCCGTGGGCGCCGGCCACCATGCCCAGGCAGGCCAGCCCGCACTCGGCCGCCTCGGTCTGCAGCATCAGCGGCACTTCCGGCCGGCCCCAGCCCAGGCGCAGGCCCTGCAGCAGCGAACCCGCGCCCATCACACCCGGCTCCGCAGGCCCAGCAACGGTTCGAACAGCCACTCGATCAGGCGGCGGCGCTCCAGCAGCACGTCGGCCTGAAGCCGCATGCCGGCGGCCAGGGGCAGGGCGGTCTGGCTGGAGTCCAGCGCCACGGTGATGCGGAACAGGGGCTCGCCGCTGCCGGCCGCTGGCAGCGCCAGCGCGGCCAGCTCGCTGGGCGCCAGCGGCGTGGGCGAGACACGCAGCACATGCCCCGGCTGGTGGCCGAACTTCTGATAGGCGAAGGCTTCGAAGCGCATGCGCACCGCCTGGCCTGGCCGCACGAACCCGATGGCGCTGGACGGCGCGTACAGCTGCGCCTGCAGCGTGGCGCCTTCGGGCACCAGCGTGGCCAGGGCCGAGGCCGGCGTGACGCTCTGCCCGGCATCGGCCAGCAGCGTGCTCACCGTGCCGCTGCGCGGCGCCACCACCACCAGGTGCTGCGCCGCGTCCTGCTCGGCGGCTTCGCGTTCCAGCTGCGCCAGGTCGCGGTCCAGGCCGCCCACGGCGTTGCCCGCCAGGAGGGGCAGCGCGCCCAGTTCGCCTTCCAGCTCGGCGCGCTCGCGCTGCAGCGCGCCGCGCTGGCGCGCCAGCGACTGCGCGGCCGCCCGCAGGCCCAGCACTTCTTCGGACTTGGCCTGCGTCTGCGCGGGCGAGATGAACTGCTCGGCCTGCAAGGCCTCCAGTCGCGCCAGCGCCTGCTGCGCCAGCTGCAGCCGCTGCTGCTGCAGCGCCAGTTCGGCGTCGGCCTGCGCCAGTTCGGCCTGCAGGCTTTGCAAGCGCCCGCCGAGCGCCGCGCGCCGCGTCTGCGCCAAGGCCTGCTGCGTGCGGGCGGCATCACCCAGGCTGCGCCGCCGCTCGTCCAGGCTGCGCCGCACCTGCGCCTGTACGGCGCTGGCCAGCAGCGGGCGCTCCAGCGCAATGACGAACAGCACCTCGCCGGCACGCACCGCCTGACCCTCGCTGACACGGCGTTCGAGCACGGTGCCCGAGGCCGCCGGCAACAGGCGGATGAGCCCGAGGTCGGGCACCAACACGCCGCTGGCCGGGGCCTTGCGGGTGTACTCGGCCAGGGTCAGGAAGGCCCCTGCGGCCACGGCCACCGCCAGCACACCGGCGGTGATCCAGCTCAGCGCCAGCGGTCGCTGCAGCTGCACCCCGCCCAGCCACGACTGGCGCTGGGCAGCCAGGGCTTCCGGTCGGAACAGGGTGCGCTCATCAGCCATGCATAAAAAGGCGGGCGGCTTGCGCCAGCCCGCCAACGCCTCGGTTCCGGAGGGATCGTTCCCGCGGCGTAAACAAACGGGTGATAGGGCCGAGCCGCTCTAGATCAAAGAGGTGGGGCTGGACTCGAGGGCAACCGCCCAGCCGCCCCTGGGCAAACCACCGGCCACCTGGCTCAGCTGCTGCGGCTGCAGCTCTACGGGGCCGCGGCGGGCCGGCTGGGTGGTGGCAGCGGCGGCGGTTTTGGCCGGGGTGGCGGTACGGGCAAAACGGCTGATCGAGAAAGTCATGGCGCGGCTCCGAGTTGGAAAGTCGTGCACAAATGCACGATTCGCACCATTTGATCAGGCCGCGGCCCTCCCGTTAACTGTCATCTCTTACAGGGCCAATCAGTCTATGAGGCCCAGCCGAAGCGCCTTCAGCACCGCCTGCTGCTTGTTGATGCAACCCAGCTTGTGCATGGCGTTGGTCACGTGGAAGACCACCGTGCGTTCGCTGATGCCCAGCACCGCACCCACTTCCCAGGCGGTCTTGCCATCCATCGTCCAGCGCAGCGTGTCCAGCTCGCGAGGTGTGAGATTGGGACGCTCGGGTTGCTGGGCTAGCGGCAGCAGCAGCCGCAACGCCGCATCCTGGGCGTGCACCGCGAACAACTGCAGGTCGGCCACCAGGCGCTGAAGCTCCTCGCCGTCGCTGGGCAGCGCATCTTCGCGGTCGACCCCGAAGAGGAAGTGCTTGCCGTCGGGCAAGTGCAACGCCATCGCGATCCCGGTGTGATAGCCAAACTGCGCCATCTCCTCCCAGAGCTCACCCAGGCCGCGTTCGACGTAGGTCTCCTGGTTCCAGATGATGGGCACGCTCTGACGCCGGCAATGCTGCATCACCGGGTCGCTGCGCTGCATCACGGGGTCGTAGTAGCTCTCAGAGAACTCTGCCGGCGTGTTGTCGACGTGGATGAAGTTGCTCTTGCCCAGGCCTTGGTCGACCACTGCGATAGCCGACACGGTCTCGAAACCGAGCCGACGCGTGAAGCGAACGACCTCATCGCGAAACTCTTCGCGACTGCTGGCCTTCAAAACCGATGTATATCCACCAGGGAGCATCGCTCTCCTCGCTCACCCGATTGCTGCTCTGGGTCACCTGCCCTGACAGGGTTTACAGCTTTCATGTGGCGCTCGCATGCCGAAAGATATCGACATGAGAAACACTGCCACCCATACCCAGCCCCCACCCCCCGCGATGCCGCTGGCGGCACCGTGGTCGCTGCGTGCCTGGCCGCCCTTATTGTGGCAGGCTGGCGAACCCGCGCGTGTGCGCTTTCGGCACTTGGGCACGCGCGTGATGCCCGTAGGGCCGAGCACCAGCTCACCGGCTGGCCAAACCGTATGGGCGGCCTCCAGCGCCGACGGCGAAGCCGGCATGGCCTGGGACTGGGTGCAGATCTGCAAGGGCGTGGTGGCCATGGCCGACCCGCTGGCCGTGGTGACCAATCTGCGCCTGGTGGGCAGCGAAGGCGCGGTGTTGGACGCGCAGGCCTCGGCGCGCTTCCTCAACGAGCTGGTGCACGCGCTGCCCTGGCAGATGGAAGTGCACCGTGCGCTGGACCAGCGCATCAACTAGCCGCGCCCGCGCCCATCAGCGCAGCGCCACGCTGCGCAGCGCGCGCGTCACGTAGGCCAGCGACAGCAGCGTCAGCAGCGCGCAGACCAGCACGCCCGGCAGCACGTCGGCCGCCGCCAGTACCTCGCCCTTGAGCACGCGCGCCATCAGCGTGGTCTGGGCCAGCGCCGGCAGCCACAGGTGCCAGGCCGTTGCGCCTTCCTGATTGAGCAGGCCCACCAGCGGCAGCAGCGAGAAGGCCAGCATCACGACCGTGGCATTGGCCTGCGCTTCCTTGAAGCTCTTGCAGCGGATGGCGATGGCCATCAGCAGCGCCGCCAGCGCCGCCGCCAGCGGCAGCAGCAGCGCCACGAAGGCCAGCGCCTCGCCCATACCGAAGCGGAACAGCGCCGACAGCGCCTCGCTGCGCAGCAGCCACTGCCCGGGCAGAAAGCTCAGGCACGACAGCACCGCGATGAGCATGCCCACGCTGGCCACCGCGCCCCACTTGCCCAGCACCAGGGCGCCGCGCGCGGCCGGGTTCATCAGCAGCGGCTCGAGCGAGCCGCGCTCGCGCTCGCCCGCGGTGGTGTCCAGCGCCGCGTTCAGGCAGCCGTAAAGCACCGCCATCAGCACGAAGAAGGGCACCATGGTGGCCAGTTGGGCGGCGCGCGAGGCCGGGTCGGCGAGGTCGCGCTCTTCCACGCGCAGCGGCTCCAGCAGGCCGGGCGCCACGCCGCGCAGCGTCAGGCGCAGCGTCACCTGCTCCTGGCCGAAGGCGCGCAGCAGGCGCAGCACGTTGCCGGTGCCGGCCTGGGCGCGCGGGTTGGCCGCGCTGCTCAGCAGCTCGACCAGGGGCGCTTCGCCGCGCTGCAGGGCCTGCTCGAAGCCGGGCGGGATCACCAACACCGGGTCACCCAGCTTGCTGTCGCGCAGTTGCTGCTCGTGGTCGGCCGGGGCAGCGCGGATGCTGAAGGTCTGGCGCTCGATGAAGTTGCGCAGCGTGGGTGCGTGCTCGATGCCCTGGACAACAACGGTGCGCGCCTCAGCCCGCCGCTCCATGCCCGCAACCAGCTGCGACACCAGCACCAGCACCAGCGGGCCCATGGCGACCGAGCTGATCAGCACCATCAGCAGCGTGCGCCGGTCGCGCAGCGCGTCCAGCAGTTCCTTGCGGTAGACGATCCAGGCCGCGCTCATCGCTGCGCCGCATCGCCGAAAGCCAGCCGGACGAAGCAGTCCTCGAAGTCGGCCTGTCCGCTGGCGGCCAGCAGTTCGGCCACCGTGCCGGCGGCCACCGTGCGCCCCTGCGCCAGCACCACCACGTGGTCGCACAGCCGCTCCACCTCCTGCATGATGTGGGTGGAAAAGACGATGCACTTGCCCTGCTCGTCGCGCAGGCGGCGCAGCGCCTCGCGCAGCGCGCGGGTGGCCAGCACGTCCAGGCCGTTGGTGGGTTCGTCCAGGACAATGTTGGGCGGGTCGTGCACCAGGGCGCGGGCCAGCGCGGTCTTCATGCGCTCGCCCTGGCTGAAGCCCTCGGTGCGCCGGTCCAGCAGCGGCACCAGGTCCAGCACCTGCGCCAGCGTGTCGGCGCGGGCGCTGGCCGCAGCCGTGCTCATGCCGTGCAGGCGGCCGTAGTAGACGATGTTCTCGCGCGCCGTCAGCCGCGGGTACAGGCCGCGTGCATCGCTGAGCACGCCCATGCGCGCCAGCGCCGCGGTCGGGTGCGTGGCCACCGCGATGCCGTCCACCACCACGCTGCCGGCGTCGGCCGGGATCAGCGCCGCGGCGATGCGCAGCGTGGTCGTCTTGCCCGCGCCGTTGGCGCCCAGCAGGCCGGTGATGCGGCCGTCGGTGGCCGTGAAGTCCACCCCGGCCAGCGCCTGCACCGGCCGCGCCGCGCGGCCACTGCCCTGGCTGAAGGCCTTGGCGAGTTGCCGCACCTCGATCACGGCGCGGACCCGGCACCCACGGGCACGAAGGCGCTGGGCCGCGGCAGGTCGCGCGCGCAATCGGCGTCCACGGCCAGCGCGGCGGCATCGTCGGCGGCGGCGATGAAGCGGTAGACCACGTCGCGCACGCAGGGCAGGGCCATCAGCCCGTGCCCGGCCTGCGCCACCACGGCGTGGCGGGCGCGCGGCCCCAGCGCCTGTGCCACGCGTGCGCCGTGGCGCGGCGGCGTCACCGGGTCGGCGCCACCCGACAGCAGCAGCGTGGCCGCAGGTGCGGGCGACAACTGGTAGAAGCCGGCGGGCGGCGTGCCCGCCGGCCAGTCGGCGCAGACCTGGCGGTAGTGGCGGGCAAAGCTATCGCCAAAGTCGCCGCCCGGCGCTGCAGGCTCTGCAAGGCCGGCCGGCGGCCGCAGGTCTTCGCCGCAGACGACCGAAAAGTGCAGGCCCTCGGCCATCTGCCCCGGCCGCTGCGGCGCCGCGGCCAGCGCCAGCGCGAACAGGGGCTCGAAGCGGCCACGGCCAGCCTGATCCAGCGCTGCCGGCAGCGCCGCCGCCAGCGCCGGCAGGTACAGCGGCTGGCGCACCAGGCCCAGAACGGCATCGCGAGTAAGCACCAACTGTTCCGATGTGCCTGTGAATGCGTGCGCCCCCGTCACCTTGCGCGGCAGGCTGGTCAGCAGCTGGCGCCAAGTGGCACGCAGCCCGGGATGGCGCGCGCTACAGCCGGCGTCGGCCTCGCAGGCGGCGAACACCGCGTCCAGCGCCGCCTGGGCGTCGGCCGACTGGGCCGCCGGCAAGCCCATGTCCGGCGGTGCCACGCCGTCCAGCACGGCGCGGCGCACCGCCTGCGGAAACTGGCGCATGTATTCCAGCGCGGCGCGTGTGCCGTAAGAGCCGCCCACCAGGTTGAGCTGCGACGCCCCCAGCGCACGCCGCACGGCGTCGACGTCCTGCACCGCCAGCGCGGTGCCGTAGTGGCGCAGGTCGCCATGGGGCAGCCGCTGCAGGCGCTGGCGGCAGTCGCTCAGGCGCGCCAAAGCGTGCTGCGGATCCATCTGCCCGGCCAGCGGCGCCGTGGCGGGCGCGGCCAAGTCGCAGGCCAGCGGCGCACTGCGCCCGGTGCCGCGCAGGTCGACCAGCACGATGTCGCGCCGATTGGACAGTCGCGCCAGCAGCCGGCCCGCGCTGCCGGCCAGCGCGATGGCGCTCTGCCCGGGGCCGCCGGCAAAGAACAGCACCGGGTCGGGCAGGCGATTGCGCGCCAGCGCCGGCAGCACGGCAAAGTGCACGTCGATCTGCACGCCGGCCGGCTGCTGGGGGTTGAGCGGGCGGCGCACGCTGCCGCACCAGGCTTCGTGCTCCACGCCCTGCAGGCGGCAGGGCTGCAGGCCGGGGCGCTGCTCGGCGGCAGCGGCCCAGACGGGCAGCAGCGCCAGGGCCACTCGTGCGAATCGCGCCGCCGCGTTCATGCCCTTGCTGCCTGGCGGCAGGCCTGCGCCGTGCCGATCAAGCCAGAAGGCGCTGCAATTCGCCGCTGGCGATCAGGCGGTCCAGGTCGTCGGCGCCGCCCACCAGGCTGCCCTTGACAAAGACCATGGGCAGCGATGGCCAGCCGCACCAGAGCTTGAGCGCCAGGCGCCGGTGCCATTCCGAGAAATAGCTGCCGTACTCAAGATAGTGGTGGGCAATGCCAGCGGCGACCAGCGCCTTGCGCGCGCGCCGCGGAAACGGGTTCTGGCGCATGCCCACCACCACCACCGCGTGCTGGGCGATCGCCGCCTGCACCTCGCGCACCGTGGCCGCGTGGTAGCCGGCGACGACGTCGCGCACGGCGGGGTGGATGCGGGCTTCTTCCAAGATGGGGCGTGGCATGGCTGATAGCTCCTGTTGACCGAGTATCGCGCCTGCGCCGCGGGCCCGGCATCAGCGACGCAAGCGGCATCAGCGGATTCGAACCCTGCGTTCACCCCGGTTCACGCCGCGGCTTGGGGCTGCGGCGCTATCCTGCGCCGCCCATGCAACCCCTTTCGGAGGCATACCCCATGAAGCTCTACTACAGCCCCGGCGCCTGCTCGCTCAGCCCGCACATCGTGCTGCGCGAAGCCGGCCTGCCCTTCCGGCTGGTGCTGGCCAGCACCAAGACGCACCAGCTGGCCGACGGCACCGACTACTACACCATCAACCCCAAGGGCTACGTGCCGCTGCTGGAGCTGGACGACGGCCAGCGCCTGTCCGAAGGCCCGGTCATCGTGCAGTACATCGCCGACCAGGCGCCTGCCAGGCAGCTGGCGCCCGCCGCCGGCACGATGGAGCGCTACCGCCTGATGGAGTGGCTCAACTTCACCACCTCCGAGCTGCACAAGAGCTTTTCGCCGCTGTTCAACCCGGCCATGCCCGAAGATGCCAAGGCGCTGTACCGCACCCGGCTGCTCGAGCGCTTCAAGTGGGTCGACCGCCAGCTCGAAGGCCGCGACTACCTGATGGGCACGCAGTTCAGCGTGGCCGACGCCTACCTGTTTACCGTGGCCGGCTGGGGCAAGTACGTGGGCGTGGACATCAGCGGCCTGAAGCACCTGGGCGCCTACCTGGGCCGCGTGGCGGCACGGCCGGCGGTGCAGGAAGCGCTGAAGGCCGAGGGGCTGCTGAAGTAGGCCTTCGCGTCACCCGGCCTTCTTGACACCCGGCTCCAGCACCGCGGCGCAGCTGGCGCGCTGGCTGTCGCCGGGGTCCAGACGCGCGCACACGGCACCCAGCTGCGCCTGCAGCCGGCGCAGCGCGCCGGCCTGTCGGCCTTCACCCCCCCAGGCCAGCAGTTTGGCGCCCAGGCGCGACAGCGATCGCGCGCTGCGCCCTTCAAAGGCCGCGGCGTCGCGCGCCGCCTCGGCCAGCAGCTGGGCCGCGGTCTTCTCGATGCGGGCCACATCCTGCGGCGCCAGCTCCACCAGCGCCGTCAGGTAGCCCGCGCCCCATTGCAGCCGCGTGGCCGGGCCTTCGCTCTGCTCGAAGGCCTGCTGGTACCAGCGCAGGGCTTCGTCGTGCCGCCCCTGCTTGCGCGCGTTGCTGCCCAGCTGGCTCATCAGGTAATAGGGCGAATGGCTGCGCGCCAGGTTGCCCTTGAGCAAGGCCTCGCTCTCGGCCCACAGGCCGGCGCGGCCCAGCAGGCTGGCGGCGGCGGTGATCACGGCCTGGCGTTCGTAGGCGTCGGTGGTGTCGCGGTCCAGGCGTGCAACGTGCTCGCGGGTGTCGCGCAGCAAGGCCTGGGGCAGATGCGGCTGCACCACGTCCTTGGGCTGGCCCAGCCGCGCCAGGTCGACGCGCGCATACAACGCGCCCAGGCGGTCACCACGCGACAGGCCGGGGTCGGTTTCCAGGCGGCGGAGCGCGGCCTCAAAGGCCGCCAGCACCGGCGTGGGCGTGCCGGCCGATGGGCCATCCAGCGCGCGCACGATCTCGTCGGCGTTGTTGGCCAGAACGTCCATCTGCGCCCGCGCCTGCGCCGCGTCGCCCAGCACGCGCAGCAGCCGCGCGCGCTGGCTTGGGTCGGGGCTGGTGTCCGGGCTGGAGGGCGGGGTGGCGTCGCTGGTGGCCAGGGCCTTGAGCCACAGCCGGGTGCTGGTGTCGGCGTCGCCCGGCGGGCTGGCAGCGGCCAGGCGCTGCAGCGTGGCCAGCAGTTCGGCCTTGGGCAGCAGTTGCTGTTCGTCGGTCTCCCACGAATAGAAGGCCAGCAGGCGCCAGTCGCCGGCCGTCATCGGCCGACCGGCCAGCGCATCGGCCAGCACCGCCTTCACCGGCCGGCCGCCGGCCAGGCCCAGCTGCAGCACGGCCAGGGCCTGCGGCGCGTCCACCTCGCCGGGCAGGCGCGTCAGCTCCTGGCCGTCGGCGCCAAACAGCACCAGCGTCGGGTAGCCGCTGACCTTGAAGCGCTGGCCCAGCTTCTGCGCGCCGGGCCGGTCGCCGTCGACATGCACCGCGACGAAGGAGCGCGACAGCGCGGCAAATTCCTGGCGGTTGAACAGCGTGGCCTTGAGCTGGTTGCAGGGCGGGCACCAGGTGGCGCCCCAGTACAGCAGAACCGGCTTGCTTTCGCTGCGGGCGCGGGCAAAGGCGTTGGCGATGTCGGCATCGGCGGCGGCCGCCAGCCACGCCACGTTGGTGGAAGGCAGGCCGGGGGCCGCGACCGCCGGCGGCGCGGCCAGCAGCGCGGCGGCCAGGGACCAGGCGGCGATCAGGGTTCGGGCCATGGTTCTCTCTCCAGGGATGGGGCCCGGGCAGCTCCGGCGCCGGGACGCTAGTCTGCCGCCACCACCTGGCCGCATTGCTGACAGAAGCGCGCGCCCGCCAGCAGGTGCGTGCCGCAGGCGGAGCAAAAGCGCGCCGGGCGCCGCGGCGCCACCGGTGCTTCTGCAGGCGCCGCGGGGCGTGCGTTGCGCACGGCAGCAACGCGCGCCGCGGCAGCGGCAACCGCGGCGGCTTCGGCCGGCGCAGTGCGGGCCGCATGGCGCGCAAAGTCCTCGAGCAGCGCCGTCCATTGGCGCGCGGGGGCAGGATCGTCGCTCAGGCTCAGCAGCGCGCGGCTGCCAAAGCCGTAGGGCGCCGCGGCATAGAACACCGATCGCGCCTTGGCCGTGCGCGCGCGCAGGGTCAGGCCTTCCAGGCCCACGGGCAGATCGGGGGTGCCGCGCACCGAAGGCTCGACCGCCGCCGTTCCGGGCAAGCGGTAGTAGCGGCCGGCAAAGTCCAGCCAGATGAAGCGGCTGTCGACCTCGACGCGGCTCCAGGGCATGTGGCCGATGCGCAGCGCATAGCCGCCCACCAGCAGGCCCACCAGGCCCAGCGTGGCCGGTGCCCACGACGCGCCCGAATCCAGCATGTGCGCGCGCGCCAGCCACAGCCACAGCAGGCCGCCGGCCAGCGTGGCGCCCAGGCCCAGCACTTCCAGCGCCATCAGCCAGGGCTGGCGCGGCGGGATGGACGGCGGCGGCGAGGCCCCGCCCCCGCGGCCGACCACGCCCACGGTGGGCTGCGACTCTTCCAGCACCGTGGCCTTCAGGCTGCCTTCGGCCGCCGCCGCGTCGGCCACCAGGGGCTGGCGCGCGTAGCGGCGGTTGGGCACGCCTTCGCTCCAGCCGCGGTGCAGTTCGCGGTCGACCTCGGCCATCAGGCGCGCCGGGTCGGCGGCAAAGCTGAAGGAGGCCGACACGCCCTCCACACGGCTGCCCTGCGGCGCCACCAGTTGCGCGCGCGCCGCCAGCATGCCCAGCACTTCAAAAGCCATGCCCAGCACCAGCATCGCCGCCGCCGCCGCGGGCAGGCCCAGGCGCGGCCAATGGCTGGCCCCGGGCAGGACGCCGGCAAACCAGGCCAGGGGCAGGGCCGCCAGCAACCCGGCGCCCAGCAACGCCGCGATGGCCCCGGGCCCGGGCGCAGCCTGCGCCGGGAAGAACAGGTGGCGCGCCATGGCGGCGGCACCGATCCCGAACACCAGCAGCGACACCCAGTGCAGCACCAGCGGCTGGGACAGGCCCAGCGCGCCCCCGGCGGCCAGCGCCAGCAGCAGCAGCAGGCCGGCCTGCAGCGCCAGGCGGGCGATGCGCACGCGCACGAAGGCCTGCAACACCGTGGGCGCAGCAGCCAGGTCAGGGCCCAGCAGGCGCAAGCCGAAGAGGTAGGGCCCGCTCAGCTCGGGGACGCGGGGCACGCCCTTGTCCAGCGCCTGCATCAGCCAGGGCGCACCCGTGCTGGCGCCGGTGGCCTCGTGCGAGACCTCGGGCATCAGCGACATGGGCAGGCCGGGCGGCAGCAGCAGGCTGCGCTGGCGCGAGGCCTGCACGAGATTGAGCACCCCCAGCAGGGCCATGAGCAGCGCGCCCAAGAAGTGGGGCCACACGCTGCCGGGTTCGGGCAGCTTGTCGACCTGCACCACCGGCCGGGCGGCGTCGCCTTCGCCGACGAAGGCCAGCACCAGCATCACGGCCCCCGCCAGCGCCAGCAAGCCCCAGGCCCGAAGCACCAGGATCCGGTTCTCTACTCGATAAGGGCTCGGAAACTCAAACGCGGCCCCTTCGACGCTCCACCGGTACGTCATCTACGCTCCACTTGCATTGCCGCGACTCGATTCTGCCCCACGGGGGCCCCGTGCAAGGTCAAACGCTTGTCGGGCCTGCGGTCCGTTCGCTTGCGCACCAGCGGCGTACCAGCCCTGGCCAGACCCCTCGCTTCATCGGCGCACCTGCCCTTCAGATCCCAGGGTTGGCAGAGAAATTGCTCACGCTGGGTGCCACCTGGGCTGCTGCGGGCACCGTGCAGACACCGTGGAATCCCCTAGCATCTGCCGCCATGCGCCCAGTCCAGCCTTCGCATTACTTTTGCCGTGCCCTGCGTTTGGGGGCGCTGACCCTGGCATTGGCGGCGGCCGCCGGCAGCGCTGGGGCCCAGCACGCCAAAGCCGCGCAGTTTTATGAAGACGCGTTGGTGCGTTTCGAAAAGAAGGACTACGCCGCCGCCGTGGTTCAGCTGAAGAACGCGATCAAGGCCGATCCGAAGATGCTGCCCGTGCAGGTGTTGCTGGGCAAGGCGCTGCTGGCCAGTGGCCAGGTTGTCGCTGCCGAGGTGGCCTTCAACGAGGCGATCAATTTGGGTGTCAACCCGACCGAGGTGATCTTGCCGCTGGCCGATGCGGTGGTCGCGCAGGGCAATCCTGACCAACTGCTGTCCCAGCCGCGATTTGCACATGTCAACCTGCCACAAGACATGAAGGCGCGGATGCTGCTCCTGAAGGCGGCAGCGGCAAGCGACTTGGGCCAATCGCGTGATGCCTTGAAGTTCCTGGAGGAAGCTCGAACGCTGGACGCCGGGAATGCCGAGAGCTGGGCGGCAGAGGTGCCCATTCGCATCCGTGCTCGCCAGCTGCCCGAGGCCAAGGCAGCAGCCGCCAAGGCCGTGGCGCTCGACCCGAAGTCCGTCAG
This sequence comes from Rubrivivax sp., assembly GCA_022842305.1. Classification (GTDB taxonomy): domain Bacteria; phylum Pseudomonadota; class Gammaproteobacteria; order Burkholderiales; family Burkholderiaceae_C; genus Rubrivivax. Next base: position 23,960 of record JALHPY010000010.1, on the reverse strand, counting down.
GGCGTCCTACCAGCAGGCCTCGGTGGCCCACGTGTCGGGCGACCTCAAGACCGCACTGGCGCTGTACACGCGTACCGTCGGGCTCAAGGCTGACCACGTGGATACGCTGGTTGCGCGAGCCGGGATCTACATCGACCTGAACCAGATCGAAGATGCAGCGAAGGACGTCGAAGCTGCTCGCAAAGCAGATCCCAAGGACCCGCGCGCAACCTACCTCCACGCGCTGGTGTACGAGCGTCGCGGCAACGCAGCAGAGGTCAAGAAGGCGCTCAATGAAGTCACCAACCTGCTGGACCCGTACCCGCTCAAGGTTCTCCGCTTCCGGCCCCAGGTGTTGATGCTGGGCGGCCTGTCGCACTTCACACTGGAACAGTACGAGAAGGCCAAGCCCTATCTGGAGCTGGTGGTGCGCCAGGACGCCGGCAGCCCGGTTTCCAAACTCCTGGCCCGCATCTACCTGCGCGAAAAGCGAGTTGACATGGCCGTCGAGGCGCTGGAGCCCTATCTGCGTGCGCACCCCGGCGACCCGCAGGCACGCCTGTTGTTGGCCTCTTCACAGATGGCCATGGGTCGCTACAAGAGCGCGGCCCAGTTGATGGAAGAGGCACTCAAGAGGGCGGACAACCCGCAGATGCGGGCGATTCTGGGCATCAGCCTGGTCAGCGCAGGCATGTTCGAGCCTGGCGCGGCTGAACTGGAGGCCACCCTGAAGAAGGATCCGGGCCAGATCCAGGCCGGTGTCACGCTGGCAGGCCTTTATATCTCCGCCGGCCAAGGTCAACGGGCCGCCGAGGTGGCCGAGGCCATCTTCAAGCGCCAGCCCAAGAACGCGGGCCTGGCCAATCTGCTGGGGTCGGCGTTGGCCGCCAAGGGGGATGTGCCGGGGGCCCGAACGGCCTTCGAGCAGTCCTTGAAGTTGGACCCGATGTTTGTCGAGCCTGAACTCAACCTGGCCCGCATCGATATCGATCAGAAGAATTTCGACTCGGCGCTGAAGCGGCTCAATGCCCTGCTTGCCAAGGAAGAAAAGAACGTCGACGTGGCGATGGAGATCGCGCGGCTGTACAGCGCATCGGGCAAGCCCGACGAGTCACTGCGCTGGCTGAGACGCGCCGAGGAAAGCAGCGGGCAGCGCATCGCGCCGGGCCTGCAGTTGGTGGAGTTTCACCTCGCGCGCGGCCGGCCCGATTTGGCCCGCGAGGCCATCAAGCGGCTTCAGAACAAGGCGCCGGAGGCCTTGGCGGTACTGCGGGCACAGGCCCGCGTGCAATTGGCCAATAGGGAGCTCAACGAGGCCAAGACCACGCTCACGCGGGCCAGCACCCTGGTGGCATACGACGCGGCGGCCCTGGTGCAGATTGCGGAACTGCAAGTCCAGGCCGATAACGTGGCCGGTGCAGCACATGCGCTGGACAAGGCGCTGGCCGCCAAGCCCGATCATCTTCGCGCGCGGGCGATGCGCTCGACGGTCCACCTGATGCAAGGCGAGCCCGCCAAGGCAGAGCAGTTGGCCCGCTCGGTTCTCGCGAGCGAGCCCAAGTCCGCCCTCGGCCACACGCTGATGGGCGACGTCGCCCGCTACCGCAACCAGTTGCCGGCGGCGATCGAGTCTTACAGGAAGGCTCACGCAATCGAGGCATCGAGCCGCAGCCTGCTCGCCGTGTTCTCTGTCCTCGAGGCAACGCAGCGGCCGGCCGCGCTGGCAACAGTCGAGCCCTGGCTGCGGGCCCGGCCGGACGACGTGGACGTTTGGCGTGCGTTGGCCGATTCGCAGCTTCGCGCAGGCGTCCTGCCTGCGGCACGAACCGCCTACGAGAACGTGGTCCGAGTGGCGCCGCAAGACGCAGACGCACTGAACAATCTGGCCATCGTCCTGGTCGGGCTCAAGGATCCGACTGCGCTGCAGGTGGCCGAGCGCGCCCTGAAGCTCAAGCCAGAGGCGCCCTATGTCATCGGAACCACGGGCTGGGCGGCCTTTCACGCCAAGCAGCCCGACCGCGCGCTGCAACTTCTGCGCGACGCCCGCCTGCGCGACCCCAACAACGCCGGCACGCGCTACTTCCTGGGTTCGGTTCTCGCGAGCCAAGGGCGCAGTGCCGAGGCTCGCGAAGAACTCGAGTCGGCCTTGCGCAGCGGCATGGGCTTTGCGTATGCCAAAGAAGCCCAAGAGGTGCTCCGCACCCTCAAATGAGGGTGGCCGAGCCTGTCGGACGCCTTTACATCGACCGTAGTTGGATCCAGCGCACGACTCGTAAGTATTTGATTATTAACAATAAATTTGTTCCGGCACGGCGTTTGCGGCAACATTGACATCGAATACGTGCCAGCCAACGGTACCTGGAATCTTTTAAGGACGACCATGAAGAATGCATTTTCCTTTGTGCTGACAGCGGCGGCCGTAGTCGCTGCCAGCACGCTGACCCCCACGCCTGCGGCGGCTCAGGCATTCACTGCCGCGGCGCAAGGCGATTCCTGCAATCCGCAGAGGACAAGCGCCACGGGTAGCACCTACACAGCTACCTCGGCGACTGCTTTCGGTCAGGTCGTGTGCTCCTCTAGTGGACTCTCCGTCACCCTCACGGCCTGGACTGCGTACACCACGAACTCCAGCGGCTTCGTCCAGGGCAACTTGGGTGATTTCAACGCGAGTGGCTTCGGTGCCTACACCGGTGTCAACGAGACGAGTGCCAACGGCAATCATGCGTTCGACAACCTCACTTCGAATTGCACTGGCGGGACGGCTGCAGTAGCGCGTACCGGGGGTACCACGGCAGGCGGGGGTAGCAACGCGCTCACGCTTCCAACATCGAGTGTCGGCAACAACTATGGATGTGGTGGCGCGGTCGAGGCGCTGCTGCTGAATTTCGGCTCCACCGGGGTCAAGCTGTCTCAGGTCTCGACAGGCTGGGGGGGCACTGACGCGGACCTTTCTGTGTATGCGTGGACGGGTAACAGCAGTGGCCCAACAATGGGTTCGCAGACAATCACCAACGACGCTGCGACCGGTCTGGCTGGCTGGACATTGGTTGGCAGCAACGACATGGATATTACGGGTGCCAATCCGTTTGTACTTACTGGAGCGAATGCAGCCCTGTATTCGAGCTACTTCCTTGTGACGACCTACTTCGGCGCGACCAGCGGCAACCTGAACGCGGGAAATGACGCCTTCAAGATTGATGGCTGGACAACCAACGTCTGTGCAGGAACGGTAAACAGTAGCGGCGTGTGCTCGACGACGACCAACGTACCCGAACCCGGCTCCTTGGCTCTCGCCGGTTTGGCCATGTTCGGTATGTTCGCCAGCCGACGCAAGGTCAAGGCACTGTTCTGAACCCTCAGCCCGCGGGCTGATTCAACAAGGGCCGTCATCGACGGCCCTTGTTTGTTCATGCGGCCCCACGGGCCCGAACTTCGGTACGCCAGTCGCCAGTTGAACTGGCCGCTTCCACCACTGTAGAGCGGCATCGACGAGCGTTTGCTACCCATCGCCCGGGATCGCTGGACGACATGGCGCGACAGGCAAATCGTGCCATCCTCCTTCGTCGGCGTCTTCTGCCAACCGCGCCCGCTCTCACTCCCCCGCCGCCTATAGTCAACTATAGTTGGCTCTAATCAAAATCCCCCCAGCAAGAACGCAGCGCATGCCCGTCTTCCACCGCGCCGAGCAGGCTGCCGAAATGGCCGCCAAGGTGCTGAAGCCGTCGGCCACCTCGGCGTCGGGCTCGGGGCTGTTCCTGGCCGCACCGCGGCGCACCGGCAAGTCCACCTTTCTGCGCGAAGACCTGCGCCCGGCGCTCCAGTCGCTGGGCGCGCTGGTGATCTATGTCGACCTGTGGCAAGACCGCGGAGCCGACCCCGGCGGCGTGATCGTCGGCGCCGTGCGGGCCGAACTGGCCAGTCATCAGGGCACGTTGGCACGCCTGGCGCGCAGCGCCGGCATGGACAAGGTGGCCGTCGGTGGCCTGACGTTCTCGCTGGACCGGGTGGGTCTGGCTGCGGGGGTGTCGCTGTCCGCGGCGCTCGCGGCCTTGTCGGACGAGACCGGCCAGATCATAGTGCTCATCATCGACGAGGCGCAGCACGCCATCACCAGTGCGACAGGCAGCGACGCGCTGTTCGCCCTGAAGGCGGCGCGCGATGAGCTCAACAGCAGCGCGCACCACGGCCTGCGCATCGTGGCCACCGGCTCCAACCGCGACAAGCTCTCGATGCTGCGCAGCGGCAAGGACCAGGCGTTCTTCGGTGCGCCCTTGGTGGCTTTCCCGCCGCTGGGCGAGGACTACATCGCCTGGTTTCTGGAGCAGCTGGACTTTCGCGCCGAGTTGAGCGCCGCAGCCGTGTACGACGCCTTCCAGCAGGCCGGCTACAGACCCGAAGTGCTGGGCGCCGCGGTCGATGCCTTGGTATTCGACATGGAGGTGCGGCCCGGGCAGTACGCGCATCGACTGCAACAACTGATCCATGAGCAGATCGAGGCCAGCAACGCCGACGCGCTGCGCGTCGTGCACAGTCTCACGCCCCTGCAATCGGCGGTGCTGCGGGTGATGGCGCAGTCAGGCACCGACTACGCGCCCTTCGAGCAAGCGACGATGGAGCGCTACAAGGCCACCCTGGCGGCCGTGGCGCCAGGCTACAAGGTGGAGCCCGACACGGCCAACGTGCAGCAGGCGCTGGCGGCACTGCAAGACAAAGCACTGGTCTGGCGCGCCGCACGCGGTGTCTATGCTCTGGAAGACGGCCTTTTGGCGGAACTGATGCGCAAGGCTGGACTGCTGGCATAGCCCCACGGTGACGGGCTCCCCGAACGGGGCGCATGTCACCCCTTCTGCAACCCCGCCACCTCCGCCGCCCACCCCCAAGCCTTCTCGGCCTCGGCCAGCACCGCTTCCATGCCGCCGAAGGGCTCACTCAAGGCCTCGAACAGCGCTTCGTCGTCGCCCGACAGCACGTCGGCCAGTTCCAGGTACACCGCCCACGGCCCGCTGCGCTGCAGCAGAGCGGCGCGGGCTTCATCGGGCAGGCGCAGGGATTCGATCGCCGCGGCCAGCGGCATCTGCAGCAGCAGGTCGAACTGGCTCAGCAGGCCCACGGTGAACAGGCTTTGCGGGCGCGGTTCGCCGGCGCGCAGGGCCAGCGCCTCGAGCAGGCGGCCGCGCGCCAGCGCGTGTTCCTGCAGCGCGGCCGAGGCCTGGCGGCCGCCGGCGGCCGACATCAGCATCACCGACAGCCAGCGGCCCAGTTCCACCCGGCCCAGCAGGGCGATCGCGTGTTCCACCGTGTCCACGCCGTTGGGCAGGCCGATGGCCGGGCTGTTGGCGTAGCGCAGCAGCCGGTACGACAGCGCCACGTCGCCGCGCACCGCCTCGGCAACCTGCGCGGTGTCGCGGTCCAGTGCCAGGTCATTCAGCAGCGCGCAGATGCGGTGCGCCGCAGCCTGCAGCGGGCGCGCCGCGCGCGGCCGTTCGCCGGCGCCGAACTGGCCGCCGGCCAGGGTGATGCCGCCCGCCAGCGCGCGCTCGATATCGTCGATGTGTTCCAGGCCCACCGCGATGCGCGGCAGGCGCGGCCGCGCTTCCAGCCAGAGCTGGGCCGACAGCAGCAGGGTGTCGATGCCGCCGGCCGCGGCGCGCAGCAGCACGAAATCGGCCTCGGGCGCCTGCGCCGGGGGGCCGTCGGGCACGCCGATCAGCAGTCCGCGCCTGCGCAGCTCGGCGGCCACCTCGGGCGCCAGCGGCCCGCCCTCGGGCAGCAGCATCGTTCCGGCCACGGCGCGGGCCTGCAGGCTGGGGCGCGACAACAACGCCGCAGGCAGCAGCACCAGCGACTGCCGGCCGCCGCGCGCGCACAGCCCGGCGGCCGCCACCAGCGCGTGGTGGTGCACGGCCAGAACCTCGCTGCCGCGGCCGGCCAGGCTGGCGGGCAAGCGCCATTCGAAACCGGCCACGCGGCCGGCCCGGTCGATCAGCGGGATGCGCTGGCCGAACGCGGGCTCGGCGGCGGCAGGGGCGGCGGCAGGCTGGGGCGCCGGGCCCGTCTGCACCGCCGGCGACCGGGCCGCCGCCACGGGCGTGGGCTTGCGGGCCCCGAACAAGCTCGCCAGCCACTGCATCATGCAACGCTCCCACCCAGCAAAGTCTGGCCGTCGTCGGGCGGCCGCTCGGCGTCGGCGCGGGCCAGGGCCATCCACACCGCAAAGGGCAGGCGCAGCGCGCGCCGCGGCGCCGGGCGTGCGACTTCCAGCACCGGCCCGTCGGCCAGCATCACGCCGCAATCGACCGGTACTTCGCCGGGCTCGGCGATGCCGCGCCGCAGCACGTACCAGCACTGGCTGGCCAGCGCGCGGTAGGCGGCGCCCTTGCCGGCGCGGCGCAGGTCGGCCAGCAGATCGGCGCGGCTGACCTTGATCTCGTGCACCGCGGGCTCGGTGTAGTCCTCGACCGAGGTGTGGCGGATGGAGTACACGTCGGGCTTGGCCATCGCCCAGATGGTAGCGCCGTCTTCGCCCGGCACAGGCGCGCGCAGGCTCAGCGAACGCCACACCACCCGCCCCGAGCGTTGCATTTCGCCGGCCACCAGGGCCACCAGGGCCTCGTGGGCATCGAAGGCGGCCTGGCTGCGGCGGCGCGCGGCGGCCAGCTGGGCCAGGCCGGCGTCGCTGACGCGCAGGGTCTCGCGGCCCTGCTCGTCCCAGTGCCGCGCCAGCAGGCCGGCGGCCAGCAGATCGAGCTCGACCGCGTCGCGGCAGGGCCAGCCGGCCGAGCGCCAGACATCGCGCAGCCGCCGCCGCAGCGCGGGGGCCAGTTCGACAGCCGCCACGCGGCTACTCGACGACCTGCACGCCCTTCCAGAAGGCCAGCCGCCCCTTGATCTGGGCCGCGGCCTCTTTCGGATCGGGGTAGGTCCACACCGCATCGGGGTTGGCGTCGCCGTCGACGAACAGCGTGTAGTAGCTGGCCTGGCCTTTCCAGGAACACATGGTCTTGGTGTTGCTGGGCAGCAGGTGCTCGGGCCTGACCGAGCCGGCCGGGAAGTAGTGGTTGCCTTCGACGACCACGGTGTCGCTGCTCTCGGCGACGACCTTGCCTTTCCACACGGCTTTCATGACGCGGCTCTCCGGGGCTGGGGGTCAGGAGCGCGGCAGATTACCACCGCCGCCGCTAGAGTGCGCCCATGGACAACACCATCACCGCCCCGCGCACCGTCGAGCGCCTGGTGCAGGGCCAGGCCACCAGCGACGGCGCCGGCGTACGCCTGACGCGGGTGCTGGCGCAGGACCTGCAACGCCGGCTCGACCCTTTCCTGATGCTCGACGCCTTCGGCACCGAGCGCCCGGGCGACTACATCGGCGGCTTTCCCGACCACCCGCACCGCGGCATCGAGACCATCACCTACATGCTGCAGGGCCGTATGCGCCACCGCGACAGCGCCGGCCACGAGAGCCTGATGGAACCCGGCGGCGTGCAGTGGATGAGGGCCGGCCGCGGCATCGTCCACAGCGAGATGCCCGAGCAGGCCGAAGGCGCGATGGAAGGCTTCCAGCTGTGGCTCAACCTGCCGGCGCGCGACAAGCTGTGCCCGCCCTGGTATCGCGACATCCCCGCGGGCGAGCTGCCCGAGTGGCAGGGCGCAGGCGTGAAGCTGCGCGTCATCGCCGGCCGGGCCCAGGGCGTGGACGGGGCGGTGCAGCGCGCAGCCACCGAGCCGCTCTACCTGGACATCCACCTGGCGCCGGGCGCACAACTGGCGCAGCCCTTGGCAGCGGGCCACAACGCCTTTGTCTACGTCTACCGCGGTGAACTGAGCATCGCCGGCACCCTGGTACGCCGCCAGCGCATGGCGCTGCTGGCCAACACGCCGGGCAGCGACGGGGTGCGCCTGCAGGCCGGCGCCGAGGGCGCCCGCGCCCTGCTGATGGCTGGCCGGCCGCTGGGCGAACCCATCGCCCAGTACGGGCCCTTCGTGATGAACACACAGGCCGAGCTGGTGCAGGCGGTGCAGGACTTCCAGGCGGGGCGCCTGGGCTAGTTCAGGCGGCCCTGCAACTGCAGGTCCAGCCAGGCCGCCAGCGGCAGTTCGCGCGCCAGCGCGGCCGGGTCGCTGTGTTCGCACACCAGCAGGCCGGTCTGCAGGTCGTGGCTGGAATCGAACCAGCCGCAGCCCGCTGCGGGCTGTTCATCGCCCGCGGGCACCCGCACGCGCGGCAGGGGAGGCGGGGTCTGGCGGAGGGTCAGCAGCGACAGGATGTTCATGGCGGCACCTCGTGGGATCAGGTGCCGTCATGGTCGGCGCTGCGTCGCCGCCGGGCCATCACCACTAGGTCGGGCCGCGGCGGGCCCTCTGGGGGGGCCGCCGACACCCCCGTCCGGGCGGGGGGATGGGGGGTTCAGCCGCCGAAAGGCCGCACGCCGATCCAGGCCGTGTGGGCCCACATCGCGAAACCGGCCCAGGCCACCAGGCCCACGGCCAGCGTCACCAGCGTCGGTACCAGGCGGCCAGGGGCGTAGACCACCTGGCCGGCCCGGTCGCGCTTGCGCGCGGCGATGAAGGCCAGCACACCCCAGGCCAGGAAGCCGCCGAACAGCAGCAGGTCGGCCAGCGTGTTGTTGGCCAGCAGGTGCGCCAGTGCCCAGGTCTTGACGCCCAGGATCATGGGGTGGTGCAGGCGCGACTTGAACAGATTGCCCGGCACGTAGGCAGCCACCAGCAGCACGAAGGCCGGCAGCGTGAGCAGCGCGGCCAGGTGGCGCGTCCAGGTGGGCGAGGCCCACAGCACCGTGGGCTCCAGGCGCGCCGCGCCATAGCCGTAGATCAGCAGCACGAAGCCGGCCAGCGACAGCAGCGAGTACAGGCCCTTGTAGCCGTTCTCGCCCAGGCGGGCGCGCATCTGCGTGCGCGGGCCCTCGCCGAAGATGCGCACCGAGTGGATGCCCAGAAACAGCAAGAGGCCGGCGATCAGCAAGGTCATGGGGCAACTCCACAGGTGGTGGCGGCATTGTGGCGCCGGCAGCCAAGGCCCCTGGCGGTCGGCCACAATTCCGCGTCGCGCGTTGAGCGCTGGTCCCGTTTCAACCTCCGGAAAGACCCTCCGCCATGTCCAAGCCCCTCCGTCTTGTCACCACCCTGCTCGCCGCCGGCCTGGCCGCGGCGGCCGCCGGCACCGCGCTGGCCGCCGATTCCAAGGTGCTGAACATCTACAACTGGTCGGACTACATCGCCGACGACACCCTCAAGAACTTCGAGAAAGAGACCGGCATCAAGGTCCGCTACGACAACTACGACAACAACGAGATCCTGCAGGCCAAGCTGGTGGCCGGCAAGACCGGCTACGACATCGTCGTGCCCAGCGCGCATTTCGCCAAGACGCAGATCGCCGGCGGCCTGTTCCAGAAGCTCGACCGCAAGCAGCTCAGCAACTGGGGCAACCTCGACCCGGCGCTGCTGGAGAAGCTGGCCGCGATCGACCCGGGCAACGAGTACCTGGTGGACTGGCTGTGGGGCTATGTCACGGTGGGCATCAACGCCGGCAAGGTGAAGGCGGCACTGGGCGCCACGCCGCTGCCGGCCAACCCCTGGGACCTGATCTTCAAGCCCGAATACGCCAGCAAGCTCAAGTCCTGCGGCATCAACCTGCTCGACTCGGCCAGCGAAGTGATGCCGGTGGCGATGATCTACGCCGGCAAGGAGCCGTACAGCAAGGTGGCCAAGGACTACGACGCGGCCAAGGAGGTGCTGGGGAAGGCGCGCCCGTTCATCACGCGCTTCTCGTCATCGGGCTACATCAACGACCTGGCCTCCGGCCAGCTGTGCGTGGTGATGGGCTATTCGGGTGACATCAACATCGCGCGCCAGCGCGCGCTGGAAACCAAGAGCGGCCACGACATCCAGGCGCTGATCCCCGAGCGCGGCGCCACGCTGTTCTTCGACACCATGGCCATCCCCAAGGACGCGCCCAACGTGGCCAACGCGCACAAGTTCATCAACTACATCCTGCGCCCCGAGGTGCACGCGTCGCTGACGAACAAGGTGTTCTACGCCAACCCCAACCTGGCTTCGAAGAAGTTCGTCAAGAAGGAAGTGGCCGAGAACCCGACCATCTTCCTGTCGCCGGCCGACCTGAAGAAGCTGACCAGCCCCGACGCCGTGCCGCAGGACATCCGGCGCGTGCAGACGCGCATCTTCACGGGCTTCAAGGCCAATACCAAGTAGCCCAAGTAGCGCGGCGGCGGGCAGGCGGGCGGGCGGCCGCGATAATGACCGCTTCGCCTCCAAGCCCTTTGCCCGTCATGCTCAAACGCGTCGTCCTGTCCCTGCTCGCGCTGGCCCTGCTGGTGGCGCTGTACTTCTGGGCCGCAATGAGCTGGAGCTATTCCACCGGCGACCGCGCCGGCTGGGTACAGAAGCTGTCGCACAAGGGCTGGGTGTGCAAGACCTGGGAGGGCGAGCTGGCCATGGTCTCGCTGCCCGGCTCGACGCCCGAGAAGTTCTTGTTCACCGTGCACGACGACGCCGTGGCGGCGCGCATCACCCAGGCCATGGGCAAGCGCGTGTCGCTGCACTACGCCGAAAAGGTGGGCCTGCCCGGCAGCTGCTTCGGCGAGACCCGCTACTTTGTGCAGAACATCGTCGTGAGCGAAGAGATCCCCCTGGCCACCGGCGTGATGGTGCCGGTGCCGCACCCGGCGGCTTCAGCGGCCGCCCCGGCCGCCCCGGCCGCCTCGCGCTGAGCGGCCGCAGGCGCCCGTTCGGGCCGCGCAGCAGCTTCCTGCCGCCTTCTGCTCAGGCCTTGTACCAGACCACCGTCTTGCGGGTCTCGATCCAGGCGTCGTAGTTCTTCGCGAACAGGTCCTCGATGCGGTTGCGCTTGACCTTGAAGGTGGGCGTGATCAGGTCGTTTTCCACCGTCCAGGCCTCGGCCGTGACCACCAGGCAGTCGAGCTGCTCGTGCGGGTCCAGCGTGTCGTTGATGGCCTTGACGTGGGCGATGAGCGAGGCCTCGAGCTCGGCGCGGCCGCCCGGCTGCGTGGCGAGCTTGGAGGCGTCGATGTTGAGCATGGCCAGGGCCAGCGGCTGACCCAGGTTGGCGCCGGTCACGCAGCAGGCCTCGAGCGCGTTGTGCATCACCAGGCGGTCTTCGATGGGCGCCGGCGCCACGTACTTGCCCTTGCTCGTCTTGAACAAGTCCTTCACCCGGCCGGTGATCTTGAGCCGCCCCTGCGCGTCCACCGCACCCTTGTCGCCGGTCTTGAGCCAGCCGTCGTCGGTGAAGGTCTGCTTGGTGAGCTCGGGCTCCTTGTAGTAGCCCAGCATGTTGGCGGGGCTGGCGATCTGGATCTCGCCGGTGGTCGGATCGATGCGGCACTGCACGCCGTCGTAAGGCCGGCCGACGGTGCCGAAACTCGCCGGGTCGCCGTCGCTGATGTGGGTGGCGCCGACGTTCTCGGTCATGCCGTAGCCTTCGGCCACGTTGAGCCCGAGCTTGGCGTACCAGGTCAGCAGCTGCAGCGGCATCGGCGCGGCGCCGCCGGCGGCGAACACGCATTCCTGCAGCCCCAGCGCGGTGAGGATCTTCTTGCGCACGATGCCGCCGAGGATGGGGATCTTGAGCATCAGGTCCAGCTTCTTGGCCGGCATCTTGGCGTTGACGCCCTGCTGGAACTTGACCCACAGCCGCGGCACCGAGAAGAACACCGTGGGCCGCGCGCGCTGCAGGTCAAGGGTGAAGGTCTCCAGGCTCTCGGCAAAGTAGACGTGCATCGAGCGCGCCAGCAGGCCATGCTCGACCAGCGCGCGCTCGACCACGTGCGACAGCGGCAGGTACGACAGCATGCGCGACTGCTCGGACATCGGGATGCGCGTGAGGCCGAACTTCACCGCCAGGGCGAAGGTGCCGAAGCTGTGCATCACACCCTTGGGCGCACCGGTGGTGCCCGAGGTGTACATGATCGTGGCCAGGTCGTCGGCCGGCCGCACCGGGTTGCCCTTCAGCGGCTCGGTCTTGGCGATGATGTCCTCCCAGCGCGGGTAGGCCTTGGCCGCGTCGTCGGGCGCCAGCGGCAGGCTGATGCAGGGCAGCGCGGCCGGCACGCCGGGCTTCATGCCCGCCCAGCCGTCGAGTTTGCCGACGAACAGCAGCTTGGATTCGCTGTGCTCGAGGATCTGACGGATGGTGCCCGCCGCCAGCGTGGGATACAGCGGCACCGAGACGCAGCCGGCCAGCCAGATGGCGAAGTCGCTCATCATCCAGTGCGCGGTGTTCTTGGAGATCAGCGCCACCTTGTCGCCGGGCTGCAGGCCCAGGCTGCGCAGGTGCGCGGCCATGCGGCGCGACTGGTCGAGCACCTCGCGCCAGGTGAAGTCGCGCACCGCGCCGCCACCCATGGGCTGCGTCAGCGCCACACGGTCGGGGGCGGTCTTTTCCCAGTGGTAAAGGCGTTGCAGGGCAAGCGAATCGGGGTCGATCTTGGTGGCCATGGGGTGTAGGGGGCGGCAAGGCCCGGATAGGTCAGCTTGAAAGAAGGAGGCTAATCAATGTGGCTCTGCAGCGACAGCAGGACTTCCCTCAGGCTGGCGTCTCAGTCGCGGCCGTTGGCAATGGCGTTGTCCAGCTCCTCACGCGTCTGGCGTGCCGCGCGCAGCAGCAGCGTGGCGTCCAGCTCGGCCTGCGGGGCGACCGCCATGGCGGCCTCGTCCAGGGTGTCCAGATCGCCTTCGAGGCCGTTGACGATGACCGACAGCGCCGAAATCGCGCGCTTGGGCGTCTGCTCGGGCAGGCGCCAGGTGGCCTGCGCCTGCACATGGTGGCGCACGCTGGCCACCGCCGCCGCACCCAGGCCCCAGCTTTCGCACAGCGCGGCGCCCAGCGCGTCGTGGCTGACGCCAAAGCCGGCGTGTTCGAGCAGCACCAGCTCGCCGTCGTCGCGCGCGGCGCGCAGCATGGCGCTGTAGTGGTCGGAGGCATGGCGGAACAGCACCGCCTTGCCGCATTCTTCAAACAGCCCGGCCGAGTGCGCACCCCAGGCGTCCAGCGACAGGCGCGCCGCCAGCCGGCCCATCAGCAACCCGCGCCGCCCCGCGCGGGCCCACAGCGGTTCGAGCTCGGCCGCGGGCGGGAAGGCGGCGCGCAGGCCCATTTCGAAGGTGATGGCCGCGACCTCGCGCATGCCCAGGTACGAGATCGCCTGGTGCACGCTCTGCACCCGGCCCTTAAGGCCGTACAGCGAGGAGTTGACGGCCTTCATCACCGCTGCGGCCAGGGCCATGTCGGTTTCGATGAGCGCGGCCGCCGCCTGCAGGTTGATGTCGTCGTCGGCCAGCAGCAACGACAGCTGCACCAGCGACTGCGGCTGCGCCGGGATGTCGATCTCCAGGGATCGAAGTTCGGGGTTCACGGACATGCCTGGTTTCCTGCCGCAGCGACAAACCGCATGCTACGCCGCATGCGCGGCTGCCGCGGACGGCGGCGGCGTGCAGGCCGGCACGCACCAAAAGGAAAGGCGCCGCACCGCGACGCCTTCCTGGGCACTGCCGCTCGTCTGGCGGCGGTCATTCTTGGTACTTGTCGCTTCAGCCCGGGCGCCTGTTGGCGGCGCCTCGTCTGTCCGTCCGGGTTCGGCACCTACTGCTCGCCTGCCTGGCTGTCTCCTCAGACCCCCCGCTGGGCCCTGGCGGTGCGCCATGGACGCCCACCCGAACCCGCGGTTGGCCGCGAATGTAGGCGCAGCAAGCCATGAGCGCATCAGGGCTTTCCCTTCAGGCCGGGGCCGCTGCCAACCACTGCGCGGCGCGCTCGGCAATCATCAGCACGGGGGAGTTGGTGTTGCCGCTGGTGATGCTGGGCATGATGCTGGCGTCGGCGATGCGCAGGCCTTGCAGGCCCTGCACGCGCAGCCGCGCGTCCACCACCGCGCCCGGCGCGCCCGCGCGGCCCATGCGGCAGGTGCCCACGGGGTGGAAGATGGTGGTGCCGATGTCGCCGGCCAGGCGCGCCAGTTCTTCGTCGCTCTGGAACTGCAGGCCGGGCTTGAGCTCGCGCGGCCGAAAGCGTGCCAGCGCCGGCATGCCCACGATGCGCCGCGTCAGGCGCAATGAGTCTGCGGCCACCAGGCGGTCGGACTCGGTGGACAGGTAGTTGGGCTTGATCAGCGGCGCGTCCTGCGGCCGCGGCGAGCGGATCTGCACCGTGCCGCGCGAATCGGGGTTGAGGTTGCAGACGCTGGCGGTGAAGGCGTTGGCACGGTGCAGCGGCTCGCCGAAGGCGTCCAGCGACAGCGGCTGCACGTGGTACTCGACGTTGGGCCAGGCCTGCGCCGGCGTGCTGCGCGTGAAAGCCCCCAGCTGCGACGGCGCCATGCTCATGGGCCCGCTGCGCCGCAGCAGGTATTCGAGCGCGATGCCGGCCTTGCCGAAGGGCGCGTGCACGATGCGGTTGAGCGTCTTCACGCCCTCGACCTCGAACACCGCGCGGATCTGCAGGTGGTCCTGCAGGTTGGCGCCGACGCCGGGCATGTCGTGCAGCACCGGGATGCCCAGCTGCTGCAGCAGCGGCCCCGGCCCCACCCCCGACAGCTGCAGGATCTGCGGCGTGCCGATGGCGCCGGCGCACAGCACCACCTCGCGCGCGGCACGCAGCGCCTGCGCCGCTCCGCCCTGCACCGGCTGCACTTCGACGCCCGTGGCGCGGCCCTGCTCGAGCAGCACGCGCGTCACCTGCAGGCCCGTCATCACCCGCAGGTTGGGCCGGCCCTGCGCCGGGCGCAGAAAGGCCTTGGAGGTGTTCCAGCGCACGCCCGTGCGCTGGTTGACCTCGAAATAGCCCACGCCTTCGTTGTTGCCGCGGTTGAAGTCATCGGTGGCCGGGATGCCGGCCTCGCACGCGGCCGCGGCAAAGGCGTCCAGGATCTCCCAGCTCAGGCGCTGGCGCTCGACCCGCCATTCATTGCCGGCGCCGTGGTGCGCATCGGCGCCGCGCCAGTGGTCCTCGTGCCGCATGAAGTGCGGCAGGCACTGGTCCCAGCGCCAGGCCAGGTCGTCCGCGGCCTCGGCCCAGCCGTCGTAGTCGCGCGCCTGGCCGCGCATGTAGATCATGCCGTTGATGCTGCTGCAGCCGCCCAGCACCTTGCCGCGCGGGTAGCGCAGCTTGCGGCCGTTGAGGCCGGCGTCGGGCTCGGTGAAGTACAGCCAGTCGGTGCGCGGGTTGCCGATGCAGTACAGGTAACCCACCGGGATGTGGATCCAGTGGTAGTCGTCGCGCCCGCCGGCCTCGACCAGCAGCACGCGGCAGTGCGGGTCGGCCGACAGCCGGTTGGCCAGCAGGCAGCCGGCGGTGCCGGCGCCGACGACGATGAAGTCGAAGACGGGTGCGTCGGCACTCATGGCTGCGGCGTCCCCAGCACCGGAAACAGCTTGCCCAGGCCGTCGGCCAGCAGTTCCACCGCCATCGCCGCCAGCATAAGGCCCATCAGGCGCGTCATCACGTTGATGCCGGTGCGGCCCAGCACGCGGGCAATGCGCCCCGAAGCCGTGAACACGATGTAGGTGATCAGGCCGATGACCACGCCGTAGCCCACCAGCACCGCCAGCTCCCATAGATGGCGCGTCTTCTCGGCGTAGATGACCATGGTCGAGATTGTCGCCGGCCCGGTGAGCAGCGGGATGGTCAGCGGCACCACCGCGATGCTGGCGCCGGCATCCAGCTTCTCCTGACCATCGCTCACGTCACTGGGTTTGCTTTCGGCCGGCTGGGCGTTGAGCATAGCCAGCGAACTGATCAGCAGCAGCGTGCCGCCGCCCACCTGGAACGAGGCCAGCGTGATGCCGAAGAACTCGATGATCTTCAGCCCGGCCACGGCGCTGAGCGCGATCACCACAAAGGCGGTGAACGAGGCCACGCGAATGGTCTGCCGACGCTGGGCGCTGGTGAAGTTCTGCGTGAAGTGGATGAAGAAGGGCACGACGCCGATCGGATTGACGATTGCCAGCAGTGCGATCAGCGGCTTGAGCAGGTCCATGCCGCGATGGTAGGCGCCCAGCGCGGGTGCCAGGAACCCGGCACCACGCACTTGCGCGGTGCAGCAACGTGGCTTCAGGGCCAAAGCAAGGGTTTGCCTGGGGGCTGCAAAACAACATTTGTGTTGCCGCCCCTTTACATACGCGCCATGGCGACGGACATAATAGGTAGTCTGTGTCTGGCAGCCGTACCTTTAGCTTGAATGGTTCTTGCAGGGTGGAGCTCCGCATGGTTCGACTGGTACTTTTAAGGGCTCCCCGTGGGAAACAAACTTTACGTCGGTAATCTGGCTTACTCGGTGCGCGACGATTCGCTGCTCCAGGCCTTCTCTCAATACGGCACCGTCTCGTCCGCCAAGGTCATGATGGATCGCGAAACCGGCCGCTCCAAGGGCTTTGGTTTCGTCGAGATGGGCAATGACGCCGAAGCGCAAGCCGCCATCAACGGCATGAACGGCCAGGCGATCGACGGCCGCGCCGTTGTCGTCAACGAGGCCCGTCCCCGCGAAGAGCGGCCGGGCGGCTTCGGTGGTGGCGGCGGTGGTGGTGGTGGCAGCCGTGGCGGCTACGGCGGTGGCGGCAGTGGTGGTGGCGGCGGCTACGGTGGCGGCGGCGGCAGCGGTGGTGCCGGCGGCGGTGGCGGTCGCAGCCCCTACGGCGGTGGCGGCGGCGGCGGTGGTCGCAGCCCCTACGGTGGTGGTGGCGGTGGCCGCAGTGGCGGCGGCGGTGGTGGCGGCTACGGCGGTGGCGGCGGCAGCCGCGGCGGCTACTGAGCCCACGCTCCGCAAGTCACGAAACAAGGCGCCTGCGGGCGCCTTTTTCGTGGCCGCCGCAGGGTCAGAAGCGCTCGGGCCGCAGCACCGTCACGGGCACAAAGTACATCGCCACGGCGTAATGCGCTGCATAGGCCTGCAGCACGTGCGCCGCAATCGCGTCGGCCACGGCCTCGTCGCAGACCAGGCGCAGTTCGATCGTGCGGTCGGCTTCCCAGGCGCCTTCGCGCACGCCGTCGCGGCTGGCGCCGTGCACTTCGCTCACGGTCCAGCCTTGCGCACCGCGCTGGCTGGCGTCGCGGATCAGGTCCTCCTCGAGCAAGGCCTCGGCCACGATGACCAGCATCGTCTTGGGATGTTTGGCGAGCTTCATGCGGTAAGCCCCTGGGCAAGCCGGATGTACAGCGGGATGCCGATGACGACGTTGAAGGGGAAGGTGATGCCCAGCGCCGCCGTGATCGACAGCGCGGCGTTGGCCTCGGGCACCGCCAGGCGCATGGCGGTGGGGGCGGCGATGTAGCTGGCACTGGCCGCCAGCGTGGCCATCAGCGCCACGCCGCCTGTCGACAGCCCCAGCGCCAGCCCCACCAGCGCACCGGCCACGGCCAGCAGCGGCGGTGCGCCCAGGCCCAGCACCAGTACGGCAGGGCCGAAACGCCGCACTTCACCCAGCCGCCCGCCGGCCACCAGGCCCAGCTCCAGCAGGAACAGCGCCAGCACGCCCTTGAACGGGTCGATGAACACGGCGCGGATCGGCTCCGTGCCGGCTTCGCCGGCGATGGCGCCGATGGCCAGGCCGCCCAGCAGCAGCAGCACGCTCTTGCCGAACAACAGATCGTGCATCAAGCGGCCCCAGCCGGCGCGCTCGCCGGCACGCCCACCGGCACCGCTGCCCGCCCAGCGGGCGAGCAGGATGCCCGCGATCAGCCCCGGCGCCTCCATCACCGCCACCCACAGCGCGGCATGGCTTTCGTACGCGATGCCCTCGCGCGTCAGCGCCGCACTGGCCACGGCAAAGGTGACCACGCTGACCGATCCGTAGTGGGCCGCCAGCGACGCCGCGTCGGGACCCGACAGCCGCAGCGCCCGAGCCAGCGGAAACAGCGCAAAGGGGATCGCGAAGCCCAGCGCCATGCAGGCCGCCACCTGCGGCGCCAGCGCTGCCAGCGGCTGGCGGCTGAGCTCGATGCCGCCCTTCAGGCCGATGGCCAGCAGCAGGTAGATGGCCAGGGTTTCATACAGCGCCTCGGGCAGCCGCAAGTCGCTCTTGGCAAGCCGCGCCACCACACCCAGCAGGAAGAAAAGAACCACCACGTCGATCATCGTGGGGCGCGATGCTCGCACGCCGCGGAATGTCCCCGCCCGGCGCCCTGACTCCCCTCAGCTGCGCCGCGGTTTGCGCCCGCGCCGGCCCAGGGCACGGTCGTACAAGGCGTTGGGCAGGATGCGCAGCAGCTTGGCCACCACGGCCATCTGCCAGGGAATGACGCGGTAGCTGTCGCCGGCCTGGATGGCGTGGTATGCCCGTTCGGCAAAGCGCTCCACCGGCATCAGGAAGGGCATGGCGTAGGGGTTGCGCGCGGTCAGCGGCGTGGCGATGTAGCCCGGCAGCAACGTCACCACCTTCAGGCCATGGCGCCGGCTTTCGACGCGCAGGCTTTCGCAATAGGCCACCACGCCGGCCTTGCTGGCGCAATAGGCGCCGTGGCCCGGCAGCCCGCGGATGGCGGCCACGCTGGCCACGCCCACCAGCGTGCCCGAGCCGCGCTCGCGCATGCCGCGCAGGAAGGGATGGAAGCTCGCGGCCAGGCCGACGGTGTTGGTCAAGAGCGTGTCGCGCAGCACGTCCAGGTCTTCGCGCTCGGCGCTGTCCATGCCCACGCTGTTGCCGGCGCAGGCGATCACCACCTGGGGCAGGCCCTGGCGCGCGATGCACTCGGCGCCGGCGGCGACGATGCTGTCGACCTCGGCCACGTCGGCGCGGTAGATGCCCAGGCGCGCGCCATCCAGGCCCTGCTCCGCGGCCCAGGCGCGCAGTGCGGCATCGCGCCGTGCCGCCAGCGCCAGGTGCCAACCGGCCCGCGCATAGCGCGCGGCCAGGGCCTGGCCGATGCCGCTGGACGCGCCGGTGATGAAGACCAGCGGCGGCGGCGTCATGGCCGCGCCGCCGGTGCGGCCAGCTCCATGCGCAGGGGGCCTTTCAGCTCGAGCAGGCGCCGGCCGTGGTCGTATTCGAGCCCGGCCGCCTGCATGGCCGTGCTGCCCTGCTGCACCGTCACCGGCAGGTGGCTCTTCACGCGCTCGGCCAGCAGAAAGGCGTGCAGGAACTCGCCGCGCATCACCAGCGTCACGCCCTGGGCGTCGCTGCTGATGACCCGGGCGTCGCCCAGCAGCTGCAGCTCGCTGCCGTCGCCGGTGCCCAGGGCGCGGCGTGCGCTGGCCAGGGTGACGCGGCGATCGGGGCTGTAGGAGCGGATCTGCACGTCTTCGATCTCGATGCGGTCCGTGGCGGGAAAGTGGCGCATGCGCGCGCCCTCGATGCGCAGCTTCAGCAGGCCGGCCTCGTCGAAGCGCTCCAGCGCGAACTGCGTCATGGTGTAGTCGGGTTCGGCCGAGACCCCGCGCGCCACCAGCGGCGGCGGCGCGCCCGGCGAGTGCTTGGCCAGCCACCAGGTGGCCAGCGCCAGCAGCGCCATCAGCAGCAGCGGCAGGTAGGCCGAGAGCGCGTCGCGCAGGCGCAGGTGCCAGGGCGTGTTGACGCGCGGCGGCGCGGCGCCACGCACCGGGCCCAGCGAGATCGGCACCTCGGGCAGGTCCGGCAGGTGCAGCTCGACGCTCACCGCCCGTCCAGCGTGCGGGTCTGTTCCGCCAGCAGCCCGGCATAGCGGCCGGCGGCCACCAGCAGCAGGTCGCAGAATTCGCGCGCCGCGCCCTGGCCGCCGCGCGCGGCGGTGATGTGCTGCACCACCGCGCGCACCTCGGCGTGGGCGTTGGGTGGCGCGCAGGCAAAGCCGGCGCGCAGCAGCAAGGGCAGGTCGGGCCAGTCGTCGCCGATCACCGCCACCTCGGGCCAGGCCAGGCCCAGCGTGGCCAGCAGCGCATCGGCGGCCGCCAGCTTGTCGTGCGCGCCGTAGACCGCATGCGCCAGGCCCAGGTCGGCCACGCGCCGCCGCACCGCGGGTGAATCGCGCCCGGTGATGATCAGCGGCGCAATGCCGCCGGCCTGCAGCAGCTTCAGGCCGTGGCCGTCCAGCGTGTTGAAGGCCTTGAACAGTTCGCCCTGCTCGCCGATGTAGAGCGCGCCATCGGTGAGCACGCCGTCGACGTCGAAGATCGCGGCCTTCAGGCCCAGGCCGGCGCCCTGCGCCTGCAGCAGCAGCGCGGGCGGGAAGCTCAAGGCGGGCGTCATCAGATGACCTTGGCCCGCATCAGGTCGTTGGAGTTGAGCGCGCCCACCAGCAGCCCTTGCGCGTCGACCACCAGCACGCTGGTGATGCGGTGCTGCTCCATCACCTGCGCCGCGTCCACCGCCAGCGCGTCGGCGCGCACCAGGCGCGGCCCGGTGTGCATCACGTCGGCCGCGTGCAGCGTGCGCAGGTCGGCGCCGCGCTCGATCAGGCGGCGCAGGTCGCCGTCGGTGAAGATGCCCAGCGGCCGGCCGTCGTCACCGGCCACGGCGGCAAAGCCCAGGCCCTTGCCGGTCATCTCGCGCAGCAGGTCGTTGAAATGCGCCGTGGGCGGCACGCGCGGCACGGCGTCGCCGCTGCGCATCAGGTCGCGCACGTGCATCAGCAGCTTGCGGCCCAGGCTGCCGCCGGGATGCGAGCGCGCGAAGTCTTCCTCGCGGAAACCGCGCGCGTCCAGCAGGGCCACGGCCAGTGCGTCGCCCAGCGCCATCTGCGCCGTGGTGCTGGCGGTGGGCGCCAGGTTCAGCGGGCATGCTTCTTCTTCCACCGCGCTGGAGATCACCACGTCGGCGTGCTGCGCCAGCGTCGAATCGGCCTGGCCGGTCATGGCCACCAGGGTCACGCCCAGGCGGCGCATGGCCGGCAGGATGGCGGCCAGCTCGTCGCTTTCGCCGCTGTTGCTGATGGCCAGCACCACGTCGCCGGCCATCACCATGCCCAGGTCGCCGTGGCTGGCCTCGGCCGGGTGCACGAAGAAAGAAGGCGTGCCGGTGGACGCCAGCGTGGCGGCGATCTTGCGCCCCACGTGGCCGCTCTTGCCCATGCCCATCACCACCACGCGGCCGCGGCACACCAGCATGGCCTGTACCGCGCCGGCAAAGCCGGGGTCCTGGCGCGCGGCCAGGGCCAGCAGCGCGCGCGCCTCGATCTCGAAGGTGCGCCGCGCCAGCGCCAAGGCGCGGGTGGCATCGAAAGTGCTGGGAGGGTTCAAATCGGGCGCGCCTTGAGGGTTCGATACATTCTAGGCATCCATGGCCTCCACCCTTGCCCTTGTCCTGCTGTACCTGGTGGCCGCCGTCATCGGCGTGGTGGCCTGCCGCTCGCTGCGCCTGCCGCCCATGCTGGGCTACCTGGTGGTGGGCGTGCTCATCGGCCCCAACGCGCTGGCGCTGGCCAAGGACACGGCCAGCATCAAGTACCTGGCCGAGTTCGGCGTGGTCTTCCTGATGTTCGTGATCGGGCTGGAGTTCAACCTGCCCAAGCTGCGCAGCATGCGCACGCTGGTGTTCGGCCTGGGGCTGAGCCAGGTGTTCCTGACCATCGCCGGCACGCTGCTGGGCCATGGCCTGCTGGTGATGGGCTACCACCAGCTCACCGGCCGGCCCTGGGGCATGGGCTGGCAGGGCGCGGTGGTGCTGGGCGGGGCCATCGCCATGAGCTCCACGGCCATCGTCGTCAAGCTCATGGCCGAGCGGCTGGAAATGGAAAGCGAACACGGCCGGCGCGTGATGGGCGTGCTGCTGTTCCAGGACTTGGCCGTGGTGCCGCTGCTGGTGCTGATCCCGGCGCTGGGTTCACCGGCCGAAGAACTGGCGATCGCCATGGGCTGGGCCGCGCTCAAGGCCGCGGCCCTGCTGACACTGCTGCTGGTGGGCGGGCAGCGCGTGATGCGCTGGTGGCTCACGCAGGTGGCGCGGCGCAAGAGCGAAGAGCTGTTCGTGCTGAACCTGCTGCTCATCACCCTGGGCCTGGCCTGGCTGACCGAACTGGCCGGGCTGTCGCTGGCGCTGGGCGCCTTCGTCGCCGGCATGCTGGTGGCCGAGACCGAATACAAGCACCAGGTCGAAACCGACATCCGCCCCTTCCACGACGTGCTGCTGGGGCTGTTCTTCATCACCATCGGCATGAAGCTGGACTGGCGCCCGGTGGTGGACCAGTGGCCGCTGGTGCTGATCCTGACCACCCTGCCGGTGCTGGCCAAGGCGGTGCTGGTGGCCGCCCTGGCGCGTGCCTTCCACGCCGCCCCGGGCGTGGCGCTGCGCACCGGCCTGTACCTGGCGCAGGCGGGCGAATTCGGCTTCGTGCTGCTCACGCTGGGTGCCGATCGCGGCCTGGTGGCGCCCGAATGGATGAGCCCGGTGCTGGCCAGCATGGTGCTGTCGATGCTGGCCACGCCCGTGCTCATCCTGTACAGCGACCGCATCGTCAAC
Organism: Rubrivivax sp.; assembly: GCA_022842305.1. Lineage (GTDB taxonomy): Bacteria > Pseudomonadota > Gammaproteobacteria > Burkholderiales > Burkholderiaceae_C > Rubrivivax. Next base: position 1,565 of record JALHPY010000010.1, on the reverse strand, counting down.
CGCCTGAGCGCCAGCGACTGGCTGATGCAGTCGGTGGCCGTGACCAGCATCGCCAAGCGTGCCATCGCCGCCGAACGCCACGTCATCATCTGCGGCTACGGCCGCAGCGGCCAGAACCTGGCGCGGCTGCTGGCGCCCGAGCGCATCCCCTACATGGCGCTGGACCTGGACCCCGACCGCGTGCGCCAGGCCGCGGCCGCCGGCCAGAGCGTGGTCTTCGGCGACGCCGCGCGCCTGCAAAGCCTGATGGCCGCCGGCCTGGCGCGCGCCGCGGCGGTGGTGATCACCTACCACGACACCGCCTCGGCGCTGCGCATCCTGGCCCTGGTGCAGGCGCACGCGCCGCGCGTGCCGGTGGTGGTGCGCACGCTGGACGACACCGACATCGAGAAGCTGCGCGCCGCCGGCGCCACCGAGGTCGTGCCCGAGGCCATCGAAGGCAGCCTGATGCTGGCCGGCCATGCGCTGGCGCTGGTGGGCGTGCCCATGAAGCGCGTCATCCGCATCACCCGCGACGCGCGCGACGCGCGCTACAGCCTGCTGCGCGGCTACTTCCACGGCGCCGACGACGACACCGTGGAAGAGCTGGCGCAGGCGCGGCTGCAGAGCGTCACCCTGCCCGAGGCCGCCCGCTGCCTGGGCCAGACGCTGGACGACCAGGCGCTGCACGCCGTGGGCGTGAGCGTGGTCTCGCTGCGCCAGCTGAGCGGCGGCGTGATCGCGCCCGACCCGGCACACCTGCTGGCCGCGGGCGACACGCTGGTGCTGTCGGGCCTGCCCGAGCCGCTGGCGCTGGCCGAGGCCAAGCTGCTGCGCGGCTGACGCACAGCCGATGCGCGCCTGCCCATAATCCGCAGCATGGCCGCCGACCCCAGCACCCCGCCCGCCCAGTACATCAAGGACCACATCCGCACCGTGCCCGACTGGCCGGCGCCTGGGGTGCAGTTCCGCGACATCACGCCGCTGCTGGCCAACCCGCGGGTGTTTCGCGTGCTGATCGACCAGTTCGTGCACCGCTACTTCGAGACCCGGCCCGACGCCATCGCCGGGCTGGACGCGCGCGGCTTCATCATCGGCAGCGTGCTGGCCTACGAGCTGGGCGTGGGCTTCGTGCCCATCCGCAAGAAGGGCAAGCTGCCCTTCGCCACGGTGGAAGAAACGTATGAGCTCGAGTACGGCTCGGCCACGGTCGAGATGCACACCGACGCCGTGGGCCCCGGCCACCGCGTGGTGCTGATCGACGACCTCATCGCCACCGGCGGCACCATGATGGCCGGCAAGAAGCTGCTGGAGCGCATGGGCGCCACGGTGATCGAGGGCGCGGCCATCGTCGACCTGCCCGAGCTGGGCGGCTCAGCCAAGCTGCGCGAGGCCGGCCTGGCGCTGTTCACCCTGGTCGATTTCGGCGGTCACTGAGCCGGTCGCAACGGCGGCCTAACGGGCCGGGGGTGGCGTCTCCAGCGTGCCCGCCTCTTCGTCGGTCCACAGCCGCATGCCGATGACGAAGTGCTGGCCCGAGCCGTCCTCCAGCGAGAAGGTGCCGCCGTTGCCCGGCGCCACGTCCA